>CAYYCE010000281.1:0-4664 GCA_964469635.1 uncultured Kineosporiaceae bacterium | reverse complement strand
GGGCCTGGACGACGGTATGCGGGTCGGCGTCGTCGGCCGGAACGGGGACGGCAAGTCGACCCTGCTGCGGGTGCTGGCCGGGCGCCAGCGGCCCGCCGGCGGCCGGGTCACCCACACCCGCGGCATCACGGTGGCGCTGCTCGAGCAGAGCGACGACCTGAGCACCGGCCGGGTGCGCGACCTGGTGCTCGGCGACCGCGCCGATGACCACACCTGGGCGGCCGATCCGCTGGCCCGCGACGTCGTGGCCGGACTGCTGACGGACGTCGGGCTGGACGCCGCCGCCGACACCCTCTCGGGCGGCCAGCGGCGACGGGTGGCCCTGGCCGCACTGCTGGCCCGGCCGCACGACGTCCTGCTGCTCGACGAGCCCACCAACCACCTGGACGTCGAGGGCGTCGCCTGGCTCGCCGACCACCTGCCCTCGCGCTGGCCCGCGGGGCGCGGCGCCCTGGTCGTCGTCACCCACGACCGCTGGTTCCTGGACGCCGTGTGCGAGCGCACCTGGGAGGTCCACGACGGCCTGGTGGACGCCTTCGACGGTGGGTACGCCGCGTACGTGCTCGCCCGGGCCGAGCGGTCCCGGATCGCGGCCACCACCGAGGAGCGGCGGCAGAACCTGGTCCGCAAAGAGCTGGCCTGGCTGCGTCGCGGTGCCCCGGCGCGAACCAGCAAGCCCCGGTTCCGCCTGGACGCCGCCGCGGCGCTGATCGCCGACGAGCCGCCGCCGCGTGACGGCCTCGAGCTGACCCGGATGGCGACCGCACGGCTGGGCAAGGACGTGATCGACGTCGAGGACGTCCACCTCGCCGTCGGCGACGGGCCCGCCCGGCGCGAACTGTTCACCGGCGTGACCTGGCGGCTGGCCCCCGGCGAGCGGGTCGGCCTGGTGGGCGTGAACGGGTCCGGCAAGACCACGCTGCTGCGGCTGCTGCTGGGCCAGGTGGCCCCCGACCGCGGCCGGGTCAGGCGCGGCGCGACCGTGGTGTCGGCCATCCTCTCCCAGGACGTACGGGAACTGGACGACGTGGCGCACCTGCGGGTGGCCGAGGCCGTCGAACGGGTGCGTGGCGTGGTCCGCGTCGGCGGCCGTGAGTTGACCGCCGGGCAGCTGCTCGAGCGGCTGGGCTTCGTCCGCGACCGGGTCTGGACCCCGGTGGCCGAGCTGTCCGGCGGCGAACGCCGACGACTGCACCTGCTGCGGCTGCTCATGGGCGAGCCCAACGTGCTGTTGCTCGACGAGCCGACGAACGACCTCGACACCGACACCCTGGCCGCCGTCGAGGACGCGTTGGACTCCTGGCCCGGCACCCTGGTCGTGGTCTCGCACGACCGGTACCTGCTGGAGCGGGTGACCGACCATCAGGTGGCCCTGCTGGGGGACGGCGTCCTGCGGGACCTGCCGGGCGGGGTGGAGGAGTACCTCCGGCTGCGCACGACCGCCCGGGATGCGCCGTCCGGGGGCCTGGGCACCGGCTCCTCGCCGCCGGCTCCGGACGCCGCCGCGCGGCGCGCGGCGCGCAAGGACCTGGCGCGGATCGAGCGCCGGCTGTCCCGGCTGTCCGACACCCAGGAGCGGCTGCACTCGGCGATGGCCGAGCAGGCGGGCGATCACACCGCGCTGCTGGTCCTGGACGGCGAGCTGCGCGCGGTGCACGCCGAGCGCGTCGCGCTGGAGGAGGAATGGCTGACCGTCGCCGAGGCCGCCGACCCCTGACGCATGATCACGCGGGGGAGGGGGTGCGGTCCATGTGCAGGGCCAGGTGGCGCAGCAGGTCGGCCAGCGACTCGCGATCGGGCCGGTCGAGCCCGGTCAGCAGCAGGTGCTCGCGCTCCAGCAGGTCGGCCAGCGCCGCGTCCACGGCGATCCGTCCGGCCTCGGTCAGTCTGACCAGGACGCCGCGGCCGTCGTCCGGGTCCGGTCGGCGCTCGACGAGCGCCCGGGCCTGCAGCCGATCGATGCGGTTGGTCATGGTGCCGCTGGTCACCAGCGTCTCGGCGGACAGTTGCCCGGGGGAGAGCAGGTAGGGCGCGCCGGCCCGTCGCAGCGCGGCGAGGACGTCGAACTCCCAACTGTCCAGGCCGTGGGCGCTGAACGCGGTGGCGCGGTAGCGATCCAGCTGTCGGGCCAGTCTGGTGACCCGCGAGAGCACCTCGAGCGGAGCCAGGTCGAGATCGGGGCGCTCGCGGTGCCAGGCGGCGACGATCCGGTCGACCTCGTCCCCGGGACGATCCTCGGGACGGTCCCCGGCGCCCGGGTCGGCGACCTCGGGGGGCACGGCGGGGCTCACGAACGGTGCTCCACGAAGCCGCCCAGCGCCGGCTTCTTCTCCAGCCCCGACAGCCCGTTCCAGGCCAGGTTGACCAGGTGGGCTGCGACGTCCGCCTTCTTGGCCTTGCGGTGGTCGAGCCAGTACTGCCCGGTCAGGGCGACCATGCCGACCAGCATCTGCGCGTACAGCGGGGCGGCCTTGTTGTCCAGTCCGCGGCGGCTGAACTCGTCGGCGAGCAGGTACTCGACCTGTCCGGCGACGTCACTGATCAGGCTGGCGAAGGTGCCGGTGGACTGGGTGACCGGGGAGTCGCGGACCAGGATCCGGAAGCCGTCGGCCGAGGACTCGATGTAGCCGAGCAGGGCCAGCGCGGCGTTCTCCAGCAGCACCCGTGGATGCTGGTTCTGGGCCAGCGAGGCGGTGATCGCGGCGAGCAGGGCCTGGATCTCGCGGTCCACGACCACCGCGTACAGGCCCTCCTTGCCCCCGAAGTGCTCGTACACCACGGGTTTGGACACCTGGGCGGTCGCCGCGATCTCCTCGACGCTGGTGCCCTCGAAGCCCTTCTTGGCGAACAGCTTGCGGCCGACGTCCAACAACTGCTCGCGCCGTTCCTTGCCGGTCATGCGGGCACGGCCGGCCGAGGATCGGCGTGCGGTGGATCGTGCGGGCGCGGGCGCGCCGGGGTCCCTGGAAGAGGATGAGGTCACGGGCCAATCATGCCCGCTTGGCGGCCAGGCGCTCCTCCTTCGGCCAGCGGACGTCACGCACCCAGCCAAGTCGCTCCATGGCCCGGATCAGCAGGGCGCTGAGGTCCACCTGGCCCCGCAGGACACCGTGGCGGGCGCTGGTGGGATCGGCGTGGTGCAGGTTGTGCCAGGACTCCCCGAAGGAGGGCAGGGCCAGCCACCAGACGTTGGTCGAGCGGTCGCGGCTGGAGAACGGCGACGTGCCGACGGCGTGGCAGATGGAGTTGATCGACCAGGTCACGTGGTGGAGCAGCGAGATCCGCACCAGGGTGGCCCAGAAGAAGGCCGTCAGGGCGCCCTGCCAGGACCAGGTCAACAGGCCGCCGAGCAGCGCCGGCAGCAGCGTGGTGACGGCGACGAGCGCCGGGAACGACCGGGAGATCCGGACGATGTCGGGGTCCTTGAGCAGATCGCGGGCGTACTTGCGCGGGTTGGTCTGCTCGGGGTCGAACAGCCAGCCCATGTGGGCGTAGAACAGCCCCTTGAGCAGCGCCGGGATGTTCTCGCCGTACCGCCACGGCGAGTGCGGGTCGCCCTCGCGGTCGCTGAAGGCGTGGTGGCGACGGTGGTTGGCGACCCAGCGGATCACCGGCCCCTCGATGGCCAGGGACCCGGCGATCCCGAGCGCGACCTTGACCGCCCGGTTGGCCTTGAACGACCCGTGGGTGAAGTAGCGGTGGTACCCCACCGTGATACCCAGACCGGTGATGCTGTACATGATCACCGCCAGCGTCAGGTCCAGCCAGCTCACCAGGTGCCAGTGGAAGGCCATCGGGACGGCGGCCACCACCGCGAGGAACGGCACCGTGATGAACAGGAACAGGACGAAGCGATCGACCCGGGTGAGCCGTACGTCGTCGATGTGGGGTTCGGCGCCGCCGGCGCGGGAACGGGCCCACGCCGGGTTCTCGGTGGCGGCGGCCGTGGCGGGGGCGGCGGCGTGCGTGGAAAGGGTCATGAGGGCTCTTCCGAAAGGGAGCTGGGACGGGCGTCGATCCGTTCGGGTCGGGCCGATCCGGGATCGGCCACCGGCCAGGGGCGTCACGGCGGCAGCACCGTTCTACGAAACCGTAACCTACGCTCCCGTAGGTCAGCCACCCCCGGTGGGGCGAATCACGGACCGGAACCGCGACCGGCGGTCCCCGAACCGTGGGTTTCCGGCCGGTTTGATCCTTGATGTCGGACTTCTGCGCCGGTGGGGCGGCCCACCCGCTCCGCCCGCAGGCCGCGTGCCTACCCGGCGCCGTGATCAGGCACACTGGACGGATCGTCGGTCCGCCCTGGTGTAACGGCAGCACACAGGCCTTTGGAGCCTTGAGGTCCCTGTTCGAATCAGGGGGGCGGAGCGACGCGTTCGCCTCGGGGTTGGCTGCTGTTCGCTAGGATCGCGATGGGCTCCACCCGCCCTTTGTCGTATTTTTGCATTGACCCGAATTGGGTCTGGTAGTGATTTGGCATGAACTTTTACCCTTTGATCCTGAAATTGGGAAAAATAGCCTATCAGACAATTATGGTTTGGTCCAAGACGTAATATGGGCTGTGTCACCCCGCGCAGGGCGTCATGAAGTTAATCGGTGATTTCCCAAGTTTTTCCCTGTTTATCATGGACAAACACAAGGCATTTTTCATAAAATAAGTTTTC
>CAYYCE010000280.1:0-4666 GCA_964469635.1 uncultured Kineosporiaceae bacterium | reverse complement strand
GCGCATCCTGCGGCCGCGCCGCTACGGCGGCTACGTCACCGACACCGGCACCTGGACCTGGGACCTGGCCGACGACAAGACACCGCAGACGCTCACCCGGTCCTTCGGCACCACCTCAAGCGTGCGCTTCGAGGTGGTCTCGGTCTACCCGGGCGCGAAGTACCTCGACCTGGCGCTGTCGGAGGTCTCGTTCGAGGCCGCCGGCTGAGTCAGGGGGCGAGCCGTCGACCACGACCGACCACGAGCAGCAGCCCCGCCAGCACCAGCGCCCCACCCGGTAGCACCCCGGCCGGCGGCCGCTGCCCCAGCCACACCCAGGCGATCAACGCCGCCCCGGGCACCTCCAGCAGGATCGCCTGCGCCAGCGCTGTGGCCCCGACCGCGGGCAGGGCGGCGTTGAACAGGCTGTGCCCCAGCAGTTGGGCGACCAGGGTGAGCACCGCCAGTCCCGCCCAGGCAGCGACCGGGTACCCGGTCAGCGGCACCCCGGCGACACGGCAGGCCACCGCCAGGGCCACGGCGCAGCCGGAGTAGGCGAGCAGGGTGTAGACGGGCGTCGAGGTACCCGCCCGGACCCGTTCACCCAACAGAGCGTAACCGGCCATTGCCGCCCCGCCACCCAAGGCCAGCAGGTCCCCGAGCGGGGCACCGGTCTCCGGGCCACCGGCATCCGCTCCGGTGGCCGCCAGCACCCCGGCCGATGCGAGGACCAGACCGATCAGGACGGCACGTCCGGGGCGCCGCCCGGCCGCCGTCGCGGCCAGCACCGTCCATACCGGGGTGGTGGCCACCAGGGCGGTGGACGCCGCGACGCTGGTCAACCGCAGGCTGGGGATCCACAGCCCGAAGTGCAGGGCCAGGGCCGTCCCGGCCGCCATCGCCCCCAGCCACTGACGCCCCGTCCGGCTGCGCAGCTCGCCGGCGTGCCGGACCAGCACCAGCGGCGCCGTCGCGGCGGCCCCGAGCGCCGTCCGCCAGAAGGCGACGGCCAGGGCGGGCACCGCGATCGTCGTGATCAACGGGCCGGACATGCTCACCCCGGCCACCCCGATGGCCACCAGGAACCAGGCACGACGCAGGGACGACATGGCCGCAGTATGGAAGGCTGCCGGGGTGAGCCGGGTCGAGACACTGGTCAGCTTCTTCGGGGACCGCCGCCCGGACGCCGCACCCGCCGTCCCTGCCCACCCCGACATCACCGCCGAGCAGCGGGCGCTGGTGGCCGAGGCCTGCTCGAAGTCCGGCGTGGTCTGGGTGCGTCCCCTGGAGGACGCCCGCAGCGGCCTGGCCTGGCACGTCTGGCACGACGACGCGGTACACCTGCTCCACGGTGTCGGCGAGCAGATGCTGCCGATGCTGTCCGGCCACGCCGAGGTGAGCGTGCCGAGCAAGGACGACCGCGGCACCCTGGTGATCTTCCTGGCCACCGCCCGGGTCCTCACCCCGCACTCACCGGCCTGGGACGCGGCCGCCGAGGCGCTCGCCGCCACCCGGTTGAACGCCGTCGAGCCCGAGGGCCAGCGCGACCGGTGGGCCACCGGGTGCCTGCTGAACCGGCTCGATCCGATCTCGGTGCTCGGCATCGGACCGGGCTCACCCGGGCAGCCCAGCGGCGCGATCCCCCCGCCCGGCAATCCGGGCACGACCACGGGGCGCCGGCCGTGGCACTTCCGGGGACGCCCCGGAAGCCGCCGATGAGTCTCCCCGGGCCCCCTCAGGACCTCCGGCCCTTAGCCTGATGCCGTGAACGGCAGCGCTCCGACCAGGGTCTTCGTCGCCCGCCTGGCAGGCCTGTCCGTCTTCGACCCGCTCGGCGACGCGGTGGGCAGGATCCGCGACGTGGTGGCCGTGTTCGGCACCCACGACACCGGCCCGCGCGCCGTCGGGCTGCTGGTGGAGGTGCCCGGGCGCCGCCGGGTGTTCCTGCCGATGACCCGGGTCACCAGCATGGACGCCGGCCAGGTGATCACCACCGGACTGGTCAATCTGCGCCGGTTCGAGCAACGCGCCACCGAGTCCCTGGTGATCGCCGAGATGCTCGACCGCGTGGTGAGGCTGCGCTCCTCCGGCGAGGAGGTCACGGTCGAGGACATCGCCATCGAGCAGACCCGGTCCCGGCAGTGGCGCATCGCGACGATCTTCGTGCGGCAGGGCAGGGCCGCGCGCTCCCCCCACAGGCTGCGCGGGCTGCGCAGGCGCGGCCAGACCCTGCTGGTGGACTACGCCGACGTCGAGGGGCTCGACCAGGTCGAGCAGCGGCAGGGGGTGGCCACACTGCTGGCCGCCTTCGAGCACCTCAAACCCGCCGATCTGGCCGAGGTGATCCAGGCGCTGCCGGCCAAGCGCCGCCTGGAGGTCGCCACCGCGCTGGACGTCGACCGGCTGGCCGACCTGATCGAGGAGCTGGGCGAGGACGACCGGGTCGAGATCGTCGCCCGACTCGACGAGGACCGCGCCGCCGAGGTGGTCGAGGCGATGCAGCCGGACGATGCGGCGGACCTGTTGGCCGAGCTGCCCGAGGAGCTCTCCCAACAGCTGCTGGCGCTGATGGACCCGGGCGAGGCCGAGGACATGCGCCGGCTGCTCGCCTACGACGAGGACACCGCCGGCGGCCTGATGACGAGCGAGCCGGTGATCCTGGCGCCGGACGCGACGGTGGCCGAGGCCCTGGCCCACGTGCGGCGCACCGAGCTGCCGGTCACCCTCGCCGCGGCGGCCTTCGTCTGCCGGCCGCCGCTGGAGACCCCGACCGGGCGCTACCTCGGTCTGGTCCACATCCAGCGGATGCTGCGGGAGCCGCCGCACACCCTGCTGGGCGCCGTCCTCGACAAGGACGTCGAGCCGCTGGACCCGACGGACGACCTGGAGACGGTGACGCGCCACCTGGCCACCTACGACCTGGTGGCGGTCCCGGTCACCGACGAGAACCGCAGCCTGCTCGGGGTGGTGAGCGCGGACGACGTCCTGGACCATCTGTTGCCGGACGACTGGCGCGACCGGCGGGGCGCTCCCGCCGCGGGAGGAGGCGGGGATGGCTGAGACCTCCGGGCCGCGGCGCTCGAGCGGGCTCGATGTCCCGTTGGAGAGCCGCCGCGCCTCCCTCGGCCCGCAGGTCGACGCCGAGGTCTTCGGCCGCTGGTCGGAGAGGTTCGCCCGGTTCATGGGCACCGCCCAGTTCCTGGTGGGCATGACGATCTTCGTCGGCGCGTGGCTGATCTGGAACACCTGGGGCCCGGCCGAGTGGCAGTTCGACCCACGCACCCTCAACTACACCCTGCTGACCCTGATCCTGAGCCTGCAGGCCTCCTACGCCGCACCGCTGATCCTGCTGGCCCAGAATCGGCTGGCCGACCGCGACCGGGTCGCCTTCGAGCAGGACCGCCAGCGCGCCGAACGAGCCCTGGCGGACACCGAGTACCTGGCCCGCGAGGTGGCGGCGCTGCGGATCGCGCTGCGCGACGTGGCCACCCGCGACTTCGTCCGCGCCGAACTGCGCGACCTGCTCCGGGAGATCCACGACGAGCGGCCGAAGGAGTCAACCCGGCAGAGCCAGGTGCCGACAGAGCACTGGTGACACCGGACGGTCCGACGGCGCAGGGCGGGCCCACGCGCCGCCGCCTGGGTGACGTTCTGGTCGAATCCGGTCTCATCACCCCCGAGGAGCTCGACCAGGCCCTGCAGGCCCAGCGCAAGGCTCCCGGCGACCGGCGGCGGCTGGGCCAGGTCGTCGCCGACCTCGGCCTGGCGTCCGAGAAGGGCGTCGCCGAATGCCTGGCGAACCTCCTCGGACTGCAGATGGTCGACCTCTCGCGGACGGTTCCGGCGCCGGACGTCGTCCGCACGCTGCCACGGCAGATCGCCGAACGCACCCGGGTCCTGGTGCTCGACAAGAACGCCGCCGGCCTGGTCGTGGCCGCAGCCGACCCGACGAACGTGCTGGCGCTGGACGACGTCCGGCTGCACACCCGCTCCCCAGAGCTCACCGTGCTGGTCGCCACCGAGTCCCAGATCCGCGACCAGATCAACCGCGCCTGGGCGCTCGGACAGGACGACGCGTCCGTGGCGGCGCTGGCCGAGGACGAGGCGGACGAGGACGGACCGGACGGCGCCTCCTCGGTCGACGACGAGGCCCCGATCGTCAAGCTGGTCAGCCAGGTGCTCGCGGACGCCGTCCGGATGCGTGCCTCCGACATCCACGTCGAGGTGCAGCGGGACTCGCTGCGGGTGCGCTATCGCGTGGACGGCCTGCTGCGCGACATCATGAACGCCCCCAAGCGGATCGCCACCTCGGTGATCAGCCGCATCAAGATCATCTCCGGGCTGGACATCGCCGAGCGCCGGGTCCCTCAGGACGGTCGCACCCGGTTCGTGGTGGAGAACATGGCGATCGACGCCCGGATCTCCACCCTGCCCAGCATGCACGGGGAGAAGGTGGTGATCCGGCTACTGGCCCGGGGCGATGCCATCCCCGACCTCGTCGAGCTGGGCTTCGAGCCGCGCCAGCTCGAACGGTTCCAGGCCTCGCTGGCGGTGCCGCAGGGGCTGGTGTTGATCACCGGGCCCACGGGGTCGGGCAAGACGAACACGTTGTACTCGGCGATCTCGGAGATCCTGTCGCCGGAGAAGAACATCGGGCAGGCCATCATGCACCACAGCGACACGTAGC
>CAYYCE010000279.1:0-4706 GCA_964469635.1 uncultured Kineosporiaceae bacterium | reverse complement strand
CCCGACGTCATCCGGGACTGCACCACGAGGAAGAAGATGATCACGGGAACCGCGAGCAGGGTCGAGGCGGCCATCACCTGGGCCCAGTCCACGCCGCGGTTGGCGCTCGCGGCCAGGAACCCGCGCAGCCACAGCGGCAGGGTCTGGGAGGACTCGGCGGGCAGTGCCACGAGGGCGACGGTGAACTCGTTCCAGGCCTGCAGGAACGCGTACACCCCTGAGGCGACCAGACCCGGCGCCAGCAACGGCAGCGTGATCCGCCAGAACGCGCGGCTCCGCGAGAGGCCGTCGATCATCGCGGCCTCCTCGAGCTCGACCGGCACACCTGCGACGAAGCCTCGCAGCATCCAGACCGTGAACGGCACGATCGCCGCGGTGTAGAGCACCGAGATGCCGATCACGGAGTTGAGCAGACCGGCCGTGGACAGCATCTTGTACTGCGCGATGAACAGGCCCTCGGCTGGCAGCATCTGCACCACGAGGACCGCCACCACGAACGACGTGCGGCCACGGAACCTGAACCTGCTGATCGCCAGCGCGGCCAGGAAGGCGAACGCCAGGACGGCCACCACGGTGACCGCCGTGATCGCCAGCGACATCCGCAGGGCACCGGGGAAGCTCGTGCCGGTGATCACGTCGCGCAGGTTGGACAGCGTGGGCGAGGTAGGCCAGAAGGCCGGCGGGGTCGCCCGAAGCCGAGCGTTCGGGGTGAGGGCGGACAGAGCCATCCAGTAGACGGGAAAGACCCAGACGGCCGCGATCAGCACGGCGACCAGGCCGAGCGCGCCGCGGCCGAGCCGGCGGCGCAGGGCCACGCCGCTCATGACCGGTCCTCCGCGAGCAGGCTGCGCACGTACGGCCACGACAGCGCCACCGTCAGCGCGAGAACGAGGATCGAGACCGCCGCGGCGCCGGCGAAGTCCTGGCGCCCGAGGCCGAGCTCGAAGATGAAGTTGCCGAGCAGGTTGGTCTGCTCCACCGGCGCCCCGGCGTCCTGCAGCAGACGGATCTGGGCGAACACCCGCAGGTCCCAGATGATCTGCAGGAGCAGCACGATCGACAGGACGGGCCGGATCATCGGCACCGTGATCCACCGGAACTGCTGCGTCGGGCCGGCCCCGTCGATGGTGGCCGCCTCGATCACCTCATCGGGCACCTGGGTCAGCGCGGCGAAGACCGACAGTGCCACGAACGGCACCGACATCCACACGATGATCACGGTTGCCACGAAGAAGAACGACAACGGCTGCGCGAACCAGTTGTGCTGGTCGTAGCCGGTCAGACCGATGCGGACGAGGAACCAGTTGACCACCCCGGTCCGCCAGTCGAACAGCCACTTCCACACGGTCACCGCCGCCACCATGGGCATCGCCCAGGCCAGCAGCATCGCAACCTGGAGCACGAGGCGAGCCACCCGGCCGGTCGCCCGCATGAGGAGCGCGACGCCCACCCCGATCCCCACCGTGACGAAGGCGTTGATCAGGCAGAACGCGATCGAGCGCACCACGACGGCCCACAGCCGGTCATCGGTGAGGATCCGTGCGTAGTTGTCCAGCCCGACGAACGTCGGGGGCTGGCCGAACTGCTGGGCGAGCCCGTACTTCTGCAGGCTCGTCACGACCTGCCAGTACACCGGGTAGCCCATCCCGACGACGAGCACGGCGACGGCGGGCAGGAGCAGCAGGTAGGGCAGGCGCGGGCGCCGGGTCCGGCGTACCGGACGGGCCGTGAGCCGGGCGGTGCCGGCGCGCACGGTGGTCGTGGTCATGGTGCCTCCTGGGCAGGGGTGCCCGGTCCGCCGGCACGCTCACCGACGGACCGGGCGTACGTGGCTCAGCCCTGGCCGTTGAGCATCGGCGTGATCTTCGCGTCGAACTGCTTGGCGAGCGAGGCCACGTCACCGCCCTCGGCGATCTTCTGGAACAGGTCCTCGTAGACGAACGCCGCCTCGACGGACGCCCACCCCGGCGCGGCCGGCGTGAGCTTCGAGGCCGCAGCGGTCTCGATCATGGTGGTGGCGAACTCGTCGGTACCGAGCGAGGAGACGTCGTCGCTGTTGGCCGGGCCGAGGCCGTTCTCACCGAGCATCTTCTGGTAGTCCGCCGAGAAGATGATCCGCAGCAGGTTGCGGGCCAGCTCCTGGTGCTGGGACTTCGCGGAGATCGCGATGTTCGAGCCACCGGCGAACACCGGCGCGATGCCGCCGTCGACGCCGGGCAGGGCGAAGATGCCGAACTTGGTGGTGTCGGCCATGCCGTCGCGGACCTCGTCACCCTTGTCGTTCTTGACCAGGTCGCCGATCGACCAGCGGGCCCAGCCCGGCGCCATGATCGTCGCGGCCTCGGGTGCACCGCCGTTGGCGGCGTCGTTGAGGAAGTCCCAGTAGGCGACGTCACGCTCGGTGCTGGGCACGTTCGACGCCGTGCGGTAGACGTCCTGCCACATCGTCAGGCCCTTGATGGTCTTCGGGTCGGACAGCGTGGAGGTCCAGGTGCCGTTCGACTCGGTCGCGAGCGTGCCGCCGTTGGCGAACACCCATGAGATGCCGTTGCGCCAGTCCTGACCGCCGATCGCGAACCCGGACAGCGAGTCGGTACGCAGCTTCTTCACGTCGGCGCCGAACTCCGCGAGGGTCTTCGGCACGGACAGGCCCGCCGCCGACCAGAGGTCCTTGCGGTAGAACATGTAGCGCGAGCCGAAGTAGTACGGCAGCGCGTAGTTCTTGCCGTCGGCCTTGCCGACGTCGACGAAGGACTGCAGCAGCTTGTCCCCGCCGAGCTCGGTGTACATGTCGCTGATGTCGGCGAACGCGCCGATCGTGGTGAAGGTCGGCGACTGGGTGTTGCCGATCTCGACCACGTCAGGGGTGTTGGCCGCGTCCGGCAGCGCCGTGGTCAGCTTGGTGACCAGGTCACCCCAGTCCTGCTGCTCGATGGTCAGCGTCGAGCCGGGGTTCTGCGCCGCGAACGTCGTGGTCAGGTAGTCCCGCAGCTTCTGCGGTGTGTCGCCGCCGGCGAGCCACAGGGTGATGTTCGCGGGCTCCGGCGCCGCGGACGAGCTGTCCGAAGAGCTGGCGGACGAGCTCGAGCCGGAGTCCCCCGGCGTGGTCGAGCCGGACGAGCAGGCCGCTAGGGCCAGAACTCCGGCGAGGGTGAGCGCTGTACTCCGTAGGATTCTCACGTCGGTTCCTTCCTGGTGGACGACGGTGCTGGCGGCACCGCCACTGGGGCGCGTACTCCGACACGCAGGTTCGGTCGGCTCGGGGTCATGTGACCCCGAGCTGACCGGACAGGACCAGCACGGCAGCACCGCGCAGCGCCCCGTCCTCGCCGAGGGCCGTCATCCGCAGCTGCAGGGCGTCGCTGATGACGGGCATGGTGCGACTCCGCAACGTCGACCGCGCCGCGAGACGCAGAGGGCCGTCGAGGAGCTCCGGGGGGCCCGACAGGACCACCTCGGCAAGGTTGAGGGCGCTGACGACGGGCGCCAGCACGACGCCCAGCCGGCGGCCGACCGCGGCGAGGGCCTCGGCGTCACCCTGCGCGACGCGGCGGCGCAGGGCGGGCACGGACAGCACGGTCTCGAGACAGCCGGTGCGGCCGCACGCACAACGTTGCGGCGGGCCGAGCGGGGCACCGTCGTACGCGTCCCGTTCGTCGACGGCGGTCACGTGACCGATCTCGCCCGCGGCGTGCCGCGTACCGCGCACCAGCACACCGTCCAGCACGATCCCGGCACCGACGCCCTGGCCGACGGTCAGCACCAGCACGCCCGCGCCGTCGGCGCCGCCGTAGGTGAGCTCGCCCAGGCAGGCGGCGTCGGCGTCGTTCGCGACGTGGACGGCCAGTCCGAGCGAGGCCGAGAGCAGCTGCGCGAGCGGCACGTCGAACCAGCCACGGTTGGGTGCCTCGACCACTCTGCCGCGCTCGTCGACCACACCGGGCGAGGCGACTCCGACCCCGAGTACCGGCCGCGTCGCGGCCGCGACGAGCTCGCGGCACAGGTCGGCCACCGCCTCGACGGCGGCGTCCCCGGTGCGATCGAGGCTCGGCACGCTGCGCCGGGCGACGATCTCGCCCTCGAGGTCCAGGACCGCGCCGTGCAGAGCCAGGTCGTCGGTGAGGTCGACGGCGAGGACCTGGTGATCGCGGGTGCGCAGCGCGACGAGCGTCCCGGGTTTGCCCACCCGTCCGGTCGGTGACGGTCCGAGCTCGGCGACCAGGCCCTCCCCGACCAGGGAGGTGACCAGGTCGGAGACGGTCACCCTGGTCAGGCCCGTGGCACGGGCCAGATCGGCACGGGAGGACGGTCCGCCGTGGAACAGCCGCTGCAGGACCATCGACCGGTGGTGGGCGCGCGCGTCCTCCGACAGCACCTTCGTGGTGGTCCTGAGTGTGGTCCGCACATTTGTTAGTGAACTGTCCTTACAATCTCGCCGTCAAGAGCGCCCGACCTTGGTAACCGATTTGTGACCTGACGGCCGCGTCGGTCACGGTGGCGGGCCACGAGTAGGGCAGGCTGGGTGCCGGCCGGACCGGGGCAGGTCCGCAACGGCAGGGGGTGCCGCGGTCCGTAACCAGGAGAGACGAAGGGTGACGGCATGACCACCCCCGGGACAACCGTGCTGCGAGGTCGGGTGGTGACGCCCGACGCGGTGATCGAGGACTGCGTGATCGTCGCCAGGGACGGTCTGATCGAGCACGTCG
>CAYYCE010000278.1:0-4724 GCA_964469635.1 uncultured Kineosporiaceae bacterium | reverse complement strand
GGGTCTGCTGGCGCTGACCGTCCACGTCGTGCTGCGACTGCGCGCGGCCTACGCGGACCCGGTGATCCTGCCGATCGCGACCGCCCTCAACGGTTTGGGCCTGGTCGTGATCCATCGGCTCGACCTCGCCGAGGGCCGCGAGGTCGGCAACTCCCTGGCTCTGCGGCAGCTGACCTGGACGACGATCGGGGTGTGCTGCGCGATCGTCGTCCTGATCGTGCTGCGCGATCACCGCGAACTGTCCCGCTACACCTATACGGCCATGATCGCGGCGCTGGTGCTGCTGCTGCTGCCGCTGCTGCCGGTCATCGGCACGGAGATCAACGGCGCCCGGATCTGGAGCCGGCTGGGCCCGATGTCCTTCCAGCCCGGTGAGATCGCCAAGATCGCCCTGGCGGTGTTCTTCGCCGGCTACCTGGTGAACGCCCGCGACGCGCTGTCCCTGGCCGGGCGCAGGGTGCTGGGCATGCAACTGCCCCGGGCCCGCGACCTGGGGCCCATCCTCGTGGTGTGGTTGGCCAGCCTCGGCGTGCTGGTCTTCCAGCGTGACCTGGGGACCTCGCTGCTGTTCTTCGGCCTGTTCGTCGCCCTGCTCTACGTGGCCACCGAGCGCATCAGCTGGATCGTCATCGGCATGCTGCTGTTCTTCGGCGGCGCCTTCGTGGCCTGGACCATCTTCAGCCACGTGCAGGCCCGGGTGAACATGTGGCTGCACACCTTCGACCCCTCGGTGCCGGCCTACCAGTTGCAGCAGGGCCTGTTCGGCCTGGCCAGCGGCGGCCTGCTGGGCACCGGGCTCGGGCTGGGCCGTCCCGATATCGTGCCGTTCGCCGAGAGCGACTTCATCGTCGCCGCCATCGGCGAGGAGCTCGGGCTGACCGGGCTGTTCGCCGTCCTGATGCTCTACCTGCTGCTGGTCGAGCGGGGCCTGCGCACCGCCGTCGGCGTCCGCGACGGGTTCGGCAAGCTGCTCGCCGCCGGCCTGGCGTTCTCGTTGGCGCTGCAGGTGTTCGTGGTCGTCGGTGGGGTCACCCGGGTGATCCCGCTGACCGGTCTGACGACGCCGTTCCTCGCCTACGGAGGCTCGTCGCTGCTGTCCAACTGGATCATCGTGGCGCTGTTGCTGCGGATCTCCGACTCGGCCCGCAGACCCCGACCCGACACTCCGCCGCCGACCGCCCCGACGGAGGTGGTCCCGGCGTGAACACCCCGCTGCGCCGGTTGGCCACCGTGGTCGCCGTCCTGTTCGCCTCGCTGTTCGCCAGCACCACCTACGTGCAGTACATCAGCGCCGGCTCGCTGAACGCCGAGCCGGGCAACGCCCGCACGCTCTACAAGAACTACGGCCGGGAGCGGCAGCCGATCATCCTCGCCGGGCGTCAGATCGCCGTGTCGGCGCCGGTGAACGACTCCTACAAGTACCTGCGCCGCTACCCCGACGGCCCGCTGTACAGCGCGGTCACCGGGTTCTACTCCGTCGTCTACGGCGCCACCGGGATCGAGGCGGCCGAGGACCCGCTGCTCTCGGGCACCGCCGACCAGTTGTTCTACCGCCGGATCCAGGACCTGCTCACCGGCAAGCCCGCCAAGGGCGCCACCGTCGAGCTGACGATCCAGGCCAAGGCCCAGCAGGCCGCCTGGAACGCCCTCGGCGACCAGAACGGCGCCGTGGTCGCGCTCGACCCGAAGACCGGCGACGTGCTGGCGATGGTGAGCAAGCCGGGCTACGACCCGAACAAGCTCGCCTCGCACGACGTGGCCGCGGTGAAGAAGACCTACACCTCCCTGCTCGACGACCCGGACCGACCGCTGGAGAACCGCGCGATCGCCAGTCGGCTCTACCCGCCCGGTTCGACGTTCAAGCTCGTCGTCGCCGCGGCGGCGCTGGAGAGCGGCCGCTACCAGCCCGACACCGAGGTCGACGGACCGGCCGTTCTCGATCTGCCGCAGACCGACGTCGGGCTGCCCAACGACTTCTCCGGCGCCTGCTCGTCCACCGGCAAGATCACCCTGGCCGATGCACTGCGGATCTCCTGCAACACCGCCTTCGGGTCGATCGGGATGGACCTGGGCGGGCAGGCGCTGTCCGAGCAGGCGGCCAAATTCGGCTTCGGCGAGCGGCTGAAGATCCCGCTCACGGTCACCCCGAGCGTCTTCCCCACCGATCTCAGCCCCGCCCAGGTGGCACAGTCCTCGATCGGCCAGTTCGACGTGCGGGTCACCCCGATGCAGATGGCGATGATCTCGGCGGCGATCGCCAATCGTGGGGTGCTGATGAAGCCCCGGCTGGTCAACCGGATCCTGGGCAGTGACCTCACCGTGATGTCGCGGCCGTCGACCGAGGATCTCGGTCGCGCCGTCTCGCGGCAGACCGCCCTGGAAATGACCGACATGATGGAGGCCGTGGTCAACTCCGGTACCGGCACCCGCGCCAAGATCTCCGGGGTCACGGTGGCGGGCAAGACGGGCACGGCGGAGCAGGGCACGGGCAAGCCCCCCAACGCGTGGTTCACTGCTTTCGCCCCCGCGGAGGATCCCCAGGTCGCCGTCGCGGTGGTGGTCGACGACGGTGGCGCCCTGGGCGACGCGGCGTCGGGCGGGCGGGTCGCGGCGCCGATCGCGAAGAAGGTCATGGAGGCGGTGATCAACCAGTGAGCGCTCGAGCGGGGACGCGACTCGACGGACGTTACCGGCTCAGTGAGCGCATCGCGGTCGGCGGGATGGGCGAGGTGTGGCGGGGCACCGACGAGGTGCTCGGCCGCAGTGTCGCCGTGAAGATCCTGCGCGCCGAGCTCGCGGAGGACGAGGCCTTCCGCAAGCGGTTCCGGGCCGAGGCCCGTACCGCAGGGAGCCTGCCCCACAGCGGGATCGCGGCCGTCTTCGACTACGGCGAGACGACCGTGGGTCCGGACGGCGTGTCGCCGTCGACCCACCCCGTGCAGGGCGACGGCATCGCCTACCTGGTGATGGAACTGGTCCCCGGTGAGGCGCTCTCGGCCATCCTGGCCCGGGACGGCGCGCTCGGCACCGAGCGGACCCTCGCCTACCTCGCGCAGGCCGCCCGGGCGCTGCACGCCGCGCACGCGCGCGGCGTCGTCCATCGCGACGTCAAACCCGCCAACCTCATGGTCACCCCCGAAGGCCGGGTCAAGGTGACCGACTTCGGCATCGCTCGCCCGGTCGATCACGAGCCGCTCACCATGACCGGCCAGGTGATGGGGACGGCGCACTACCTCGCACCGGAGCTGGCCCGCGGCCACGAGGCGAGCGCGCTGTCCGACGTCTACGCCCTCGGCGTGGTCGCCTACGAGTGCCTGGCCGGGCACCGCCCGTTCGAGGGCGACAACCAGGTGCTGGTGGCCACGGCCCACCTGAGCCAGCAGCCGCCGCCGCTGCCCGGCACCTTGCCGCCGGACGTCGTCCGGGCCGTGGCGGCGGCCATGGAGAAGGACCCTGACCACCGGGTGCGCTCCGCCGAGGCCTTCGCCGTCGTCCTGGAGAAGCTGCTGGCGCATGACCCGACGGCGCTGGACGAGACCGGCGGCGGCCGCGAGACCGGCGGCGGGAACGCGCTGCAGCAGGCCCAGGCGCCCACCATGGGTCCGGACGGGATCGCGGTGCCCCGCGGCGGGGGCGGCCGGCACAGCGGCGCCGCCGGGGCCGGTGCCGCCGCGGCACAGAGGGCGGCGGGGGAGCACGACACGGACGCCGGCGAGGGGGCGTCGATCGCCGCGACCACGGGTCTGGGGGCCGCCGGGGCGCCGTCCACCGGCACGGGTCGACCGGTCGGCGCCCAGACCGCGGTCGGGCAGTGGCCGGCGTCCCAGGCGCCCCCGAACGGCAGGTCGGGTCCCGACGGCGGTCCCGGCTACTACGACGAGGACGGCGAGCGGGCCGCCCGCCGGCGTGGCCGGGGTCCGTCGGTGCCTCCCGCCATGTTGTTGATCATCGGATTGCTCGCGCTCCTGCTCGTGCTGATCCTCGTCATCGCCAAGACGGCCTCGGATCCGGGGGGCCGGGTGGATCCGGCCACCGAGCCGACGCCGACGGTCGAGATCTCCGCCACTCCGACGGGTTCGCCGACGGCCTCGGCGAGCACCTCGCCGTCCGCGAGCCTGTCGCCGTCGGCGACCCGGTCCCGCTCGACCAGCACATCGCCGTCCTCGACCACCACCTCACCCTCGCCGTCGGCCAGTCCTTCGCCGTCCCCGTCGGCGAGCTCCTCGCCCACCGCGTCGGTGACCAGCCCGCCGGCCAGTTCACCGGCGTCCAGCCCGAGCCCCAGCAAGTCGCCGGTGGCCAGCGGTGTCATCACCCCCGTGGTGGTCAGTTCGAGCCTGGCGGACGCGGGGCTGCTCGCCGCGAACGGGGGCTGAGGGAACGATCATGAACAGAGCCACAGAACGAAGTGTCGTAGGAAGAACTGGAACCGTGACTGGCGTCGGCACCCCGGTGTCGGGGCGGTGGGGACGGAGCGTGTGAGCGACAACCCGCGAGTGCTGGGCAATCGGTACGAGGTCGGCGACCTCATCGGTCGCGGTGGCATGGCAGAGGTCCACATCGGCCGTGACACCCGTCTCGGGCGCGTCGTCGCCATCAAGCTGTTGCGGACCGATCTGGCCCGCGACCCGATCTTCCAGGCCCGGTTCCGCCGGGAGGCCCAGTCTGCGGCGGCCCTCAACCACCCGGCGTTCGTCGCCGTCTACGACACCGTTGTGGAGCAG
>CAYYCE010000277.1:0-4764 GCA_964469635.1 uncultured Kineosporiaceae bacterium | reverse complement strand
CCGCCCCGGCGGCCCCGGCGACGTCGGCGACGTCCCCCGCCCCCGCGGCCGACGCCGTCCCGGGCCCGGTCGTCGTCCTCGGCGTCGCCGGCCTGCGCTGGGACGACGTCTCGGACACCACCCCGGCGCTGCAGGCATTGCTCGCCAACGGGTCGCTGGCCGACCTGATCCCCCGCAGCGTGGGCGACTTCGCCTGCCCGGCCGACGGTTGGCTGGCGCTGTCCGCCGGCCGCCGCGCCGACGCCCCCCGTGCCGTGGACGGCGGCTGCGTGGGCCCGGGCCTGCGCCAGGACGTCCCCGGCGGGCCGGCCACCGTCCAGGGCTGGGACGCGATCACCGAACGCGCCGCCTCCCAGGGGTTCTCGGCCGAGCCGGGCGCTCTCGGGCGGGCCCTGGCCGCCGCCGGGAGGACCACTGCCGCGATCGGGCCCGGGGCCGCTGTCGCCCTCGCAGAGCCCGACGGCACCGCCCCCCACGTCTGGTCCGCCGGCGACGACGGCGCGCCGGCGGCCGCCCTGGCGACCCGCCCCGACGTCCTGGTGATCGATCTGGGCGCCATCGTCGGGGACGGCGCCGACCGGGCGGCCCAGGTCGACACCCTGGACGTCGGGCTGGTCGGTGTGCTGAACGCCCTGCCGGCCACGGCCACCGTTCTGGTCACCTCGCTCGCGGACTCGCCGCCGCCCTCGAACGGTGCGCGGATGCAGTTCACCGCCCTCGTGGGCCCGCGCCGCGGGGGCGGCTCCTTCCCGCCCACGGTGCTGCGCGGCGGCAGCACCCGCCAGGACGGCCTGATCCTGGCCACCGATCTGGCGCCCACCGTGCTCGACCTGCTCGACCTGCCCCGACCCTCGGTGATGGACGGCGCCGCGCCCCGGCCGCTGCCGCCGTCCGGTAGCGAGGCCGATCGGCTGGAACACCTCATCGACCTCGACCTCGCCGCGATCACCCTGCCCCCGCTCGTCGTCCCGTTGATGGTCTCCTTCGTGGCGGCGTTCGTGGCGGCGGCCGCCGTCCTGCTCGTGCTGCTGCGCACCGCCCACGCGGGCGCGACGGCCCTGCGACGGCGCCTGCTGGCCGGCGTGCACGTCGTGGGCGTCCTCGCCGCCTGCTTCCCGGCGGCCACCCTCCTGGGCGCCGGTCCCCTGGTCCCCTGGTGGCGCTCGGAGGCGGCCGGCGCGGTTCTTGCGGCCCTGACCGCCGGTTGGACGGTGCTGCTGGCGGCCGTCGCCCTGCTCGGTCCCTGGCGCCGTCACCGGCTCGGCCCGGTCGGGGCGGCCTCGGCGCTGACGATGCTCGTGTTCACCGCCGACGTCGCCACCGGCTCGACGCTGTCGCTGACCACCCCGCTGGGGGGTCAACCGCTGGTCGCCGGCCGGTTCTACGGCTTCGGCAACCCGGTGTTCGCGATCGTCGGCACCGCGGCGATCGTCCTCGCGGTGGCGGTGGCCGACGCCCTGGCCCCCCGGACCGGGCGTCGCGGGGTGGTGCTGAGCGTCGCCGGGATCGGGGCGGTGACCGCGCTGGTCGACGTCCTGCCCGCGCTCGGGTCGGACGTCGGCGGTTCACCGGCGTTGCTGCCGGCGTTCGCGGTGCTCGCGCTGCGGCTGGCGGGCACCCGACTGACCTGGTCCCGGGCCCTTGCCGTGGCCGCCGGGACGACGGCTCTGGTGACCGGGGTCGCCGTCGTCGACTGGCTGCGGCCCGCCGATGAGCGCACCCACCTGGGCCGGTTCGTGCAGACCGCCCTCGACGGCGGAGCGTGGCAGGTGATCCGGCGCAAGCTCGGGCAGAACCTGGAGATCCTGGTCGGCTCCCCGGTCACCCTGGCGATGCCGGTCCTGATCGCCCTGGCCGGCTGGGCGCTGATGCGTCCGGCCCGCTTCGGCCTGACGGGCCTGGTCGCCGCCTACCGGCAGATCCCGGCGCTGACCGACGGCCTGGTGGCACTCGGGGTGATGCTGGCGATCGGGTTCGTCGCCAACGACACCGGCACCTCGATCCCCCCGACGGCCGGGTTGCTCGCCGCCCCGCTGCTGGTGGCCGTCAGCGCCCGCGCGCTCGGGCCCGGCGCACCACCGCCAGGATCGTCGCCAGCACCGCGACGGGGGCCACGTAGCGGCGGACGCCGAGGGTGAGGGTCTCGACGATCGGCGAGAGGCCGACCACCCGGCCGGGCAGGTAGGCGAGGCAGAGAACGGTGAGGCGGGCCAGCAGGGCCGTCTCCAGGCCCGACGGCGCCGACGGGGCCGCGAGCAGTGCCAGCGGTGCCCACACCATGGCGTCGTACCAGGGCAGCGCGTAGGGGGCGCACAGCACCCACGCGGTGGTGAGCAGCACGGCCGCCGCCGCGGCGTCGGCGGTCGTGGGGGAGTGCCGCCGGGCGTGCTCGGCGGCCGCCTGCACCGGCCGCCGCAGCAGCCAGGCCAGGACCGCCGTCGCCAGCAGCGCCAGGGGCACCACGAAGGGGCGCATCGACTCCCGCCCGGTGCCCAGCTCGATCAGGTTCACCACCGCCCGCCACGGCGAGGCGATCGAGGTGAAGCCGCTGGCCGTGCGGAGCTGGTCGAAGACGTGCGGTCCGGCGAGGGCGTAGGCCGGGCCGAGCACCAGGGCGGCGCCGAACAGCCCGCTGGCCGCCGTCCGCCACCGGGTCTCGGCCGGCATCGACCGCAGCCCCCACAGGGCCGCCAGGCCGAACAGGGCGTAGGGCGCCTTGACGGCGGCGGCGGCCCCGACCAGCGCCCCCGCGGGGACCGGCGACCGGGCCACGAGCAGCAGCGCGGCCAGCCCCAGCGCCGCGGCCAGCACGTCGACGTGCGCCCCGAGGACGAGCTGGCCGAGCAGCAGCGGGTTCGCGGTCCAGAGCAGCCCGGCCCGCACCCGGGCCTCGTCGTGACCCTGCAGGGTGCGGTCCAGCAGCAGCGCCGCCGCCGCGAACGCCGCGGCGCAGACCAGGGACCACAGCCAGACCGTCGTCCGCAGCGATCCGTCGCCCAGCCGGGCGACCGCCGCGAAGGCCCCCGTCGCCAGTGGGCCGTAGACGCTCGGAGTGTCCTGCCACGGTGGCTGGACGGCGCCCGCCACCGGGTCGGTGCCGTCGCGCCAGGACAGCGGCGGCACCGCGTAGGCGTCGTCCCCGGCCGCGGCGATGCGGCCGTAGGCGAGGTAGGACAGATGATCGGCCGATCCGGCGGGCGGCACCAGGGTGAGGGCGAAGGCCGCGGCGATCCCCGTCACCAGCAGAGGCCGGGCCACGGTGGCCGGGTCGAAGGCGCCGCGGGCCAGCGACCGCAGCCCTGACCACACGGCGGCGGCCCCCAGCAGGTAGCCGGCGGCCCCGATCAGGGTGACCAGGGCGGACGACGGTCCCGCGGCCAGGTCCCAGGGCGGGCTCGCCGTGCGCGCGCCCAGGCCCGGCACCGCCGCCGACCGCCCCAGCGCGCCCAGCAGCGCCAGCAGCGCCAGGCTCGCGGCCCCCAGCGCGAGGGCGCGGCGTGGTGGGCTCACGAGACCGGAACCCCTTCTCAGGACTCTCGTCGCAGCCGGGGAAGGCGGGCCAGGACCGCCAGCGGGGCGGCCCGCCGGGCGCGCCGCAGCACCAGGGCCCGGGCGACGTCCCGGTACTGCTCCGCGCGGTGCCGCCGGGAGGCCCAGTCGGTGCCGGTCACCCGGTGCTGCAGTTCGACGGGGACCTCGACGACCTCGAAGCCGGCCGCGAGGACGTCGATGGTCATCGCCGTCTCCACACCCCAGCCCGAGGCGAGCGGCCTGGCGGCGGCGAACGCCTCCGGGGTCAGGCACCGCATGCCCGACAGCGGCTGGGTGGGGACCCACCCGGTCGCGTCGACGACGCCTCGGCGCGCCAACCGGACCACGAAGCCGTGCCCGCCACCGGCCTGGTTCTGCGGCGGCAGCACCGCGATCGACATGTCCGCCCGTCGGCCCAGCACGGGCTCGGCCAGCGGCCCCAGGTTGGCGGCGGTGGCGCCGAGATCGGCGTCCACGAACAGCAAGGCCAGCTCGTCGGCGTCGGCGAACCAGGAGATCCGCCGCGCGCCGCGTTCCAGGGCGGCGCCCTTGCCCATGTTGTGCGGCATCCGGACGGCCACGGCGCCCGCGTCACCGGCCCGCCGCAGCGTGTTGTCGGTGGAACCGTCGTCGACCACCACGACGTGGCGCACCTCGGGGATGGCCAGCACGGCCAGCACCGTCGTCTCGATCCTGTCGGCCTCGTTGTGGGCAGGGATCACGGCGGCCAGCCCGGTCAGGTTCCGGCGCGGGTCTCGGCTCTCCACAGGGCGAGCCTAGGGGGTCGGGGTCGAGGGTCGGGGCCGGTCCCCAGGGCCCGCGCCCGCGACCGGTGGGAGCTGTCGGCGGTCGAGGCCAGAATGGACCGGTGAGCCGAACCCGACTCCGCCCCGCAGTCGGCGGCCCGTCGTGGCGCTGGCCGATGGCCGGGGCGGTCGTGTTCGCCCTCTCCGCGGCCCAGGTGCTGTACCGGTACCTGCTGACCTACCCCGGGGAGCTGTGGCAGCTCGACCTCGAGGTCTACCGGGACGGAGCGGTCAGCCTGCTCACCGGCCGCCCCGTCTACGAATGGTTGACGGGCGCGCCGCAGTTCCGCTCACAGGACGGAAGCCTCACCAGCGAGTTCACGATCTGGCAGGACGCGTCGATCACGAACGACGACATCCCCGACCGAAGCCAGCTCACCGGCGACGACTCCCTCGCCGGGCTCGACTACACGCTGCGCTCCGACCT
>CAYYCE010000276.1:0-4767 GCA_964469635.1 uncultured Kineosporiaceae bacterium | reverse complement strand
CCGGAGCTCGCCGCTCCGCGGCCCGCGGCCGCCCCGGTCGCCACCCCGAAGCCCACCCCGAAGCCCACCCCGAAACCGACCCCTCGGCCCACGGCCAAGCCGGCGGCCCCGAAGCCGCCGGCCACGGTCGCCGTGAACGCGAGCCTCCGGGCGAAGATCGTCGCGATCGCACTGGCCCAGCGCGGCAAGCGGTACGTGGCCGGCGGATCGGGCCCTTCGACCTTCGACTGCTCCGGTCTCGTCCAGTACGCGTATCGCGTCGCCGGCGTCTCCAGCCGCCTGGGCGGCGGGCACTCGGCGCTGGGCATCTACCTCTGGGGACGCAGCCATGGGCTGACCAGCCGCTCCAACCCGCGGGTGGGCGACGTCGTCGTCTACGGCGGCGGGTCGCACGTGGCGATCTATATCGGCAACGGCCGGGTGGTCAGCGCGCTCAACCCGGCCCAGGGGATCCGGGTGACCGGGCTCTACGCGCTGGGCGCCGCCTTCACCACGTTCGTCCACACACGCGTGTAGGCCCACGGGCGGCGAGCCGCCCTCGGGGCGGCGGGGGAGTCCTGCCGCACTAGCTGTGGCCCCGCGCCTGCACCTTGGCCCACGTGTCCTTGAGCGTCAGGGTCCGGTTGAAGACGAGCCGCTCGGGGTTGGTATCGGGATCGGGGCAGAAGTAGCCGAGTCGCTCGAACTGCACGGTCTCGCCGATCGCGGCTTCGGCCAGCGCAGGCTCGACGAGGCACCCGCGCAGTGCCGACGCGGAGTCGGGGTTCAGGTCGTCGAACAGGTCGCGCCCGTCCGCCCCCGGATCCGGCCGCGAGAACAGGTGGTCGTACAGCCTGACCTCGGCCGGCATCGCATGGGCCGCCGAGACCCAGTGGAGGGTCGCCTTCGGCCGCCGCCCGTCGGGCGAATCGCCACCCCGGGTGGAGGGATCGTAGGTGCAGCGCAGCTCCACCACCTCGCCGGCTTCGTCCTTCACCACGCCGGTGCAGGTCACGAAGTAGGCAGACCGGAGCCGCACCTCGCGGCCCGGGCCCAGCCGGAAGAACTTCGGCGGCGGCTCCTCCATGAAGTCGTCACGCTCGATCCACAGCTCGCGCGAGAACGCGACCTTCCGCGTCCCGGCCGCCGGGTCCTCCGGGTTGTTGGCGACGTCCATCTCCTCGACCTGGCCCTCGGGATAGTTCTCGATGACCACCTTGAGGGGGTTGAGCACGGCGAACCGCCGCGGGGCCTGCCGGTTGAGCACGTTCCGCACCGCGTGCTCCAGCTGGCCGATCTCGATCACGCTGTCGGCCTTGGCCACCCCGATCATGGCCTCGAAGTCCCGGATGCCCTCGGCCGGGAAGCCACGCCGGCGCAGGCCCGCGATCGTCGGCATCCGCGGGTCGTCCCAGCCGCTCACGTGCCCTTCGTTGACGAGCCGGAGGAGCACCCGCTTGGACAGCACGGTGTAGGTCAGGTTGAGCCGGGCGAACTCGTACTGGTGCGGCACCGATGGCACGGGCAGGTGCCCGATCAGCCAGTCATAGAGGGGCCGGTGGACGTCGAACTCGAGGGTGCAGATCGAGTGCGTGACGCCCTCGATGGCGTCGGACTGGCCGTGGGCGAAGTCGTAGGTCGGGTAGATGCACCACGCGTTGCCCGTGCGTGGATGCGCAGCGTGCACGATCCGGTACAGCACGGGATCGCGCAGGTTGATGTTGGGCGAGGCCATGTCGATCCTGGCGCGCAGGACCCGTGCCCCGTTGGGGAACTCGCCTGCGCGCATGCGCTCGAAGAGGTCCAGGCTCTCCTCGATCGGCCGGTCACGCCACGGGCTGTTGCGACCGGGCTCGGTGAGCGTGCCCCGGTGCTCGCGGATCTCGTCCGCCGAGAGGTCGTCGACGTAGGCGTGCCCGTGCTCGATCAGGTGGACGGCCCAGGCGTGGAGCTGGTCGAAGTAGTCCGATGCGAAGTAGAGGTGCTCGCCCCAGTCGAACCCGAGCCAGCGGACGTCGGCCAGGATCCCGTCGATGTACTCCTGCTCCTCCTTGAGAGGGTTCGTGTCGTCGAAGCGCAGGTTGCACTGGCCGCCGAACTCGTTCGCGATGCCGAAGTTGAGGCAGATCGACTTCGCGTGACCGATGTGCAGGTAGCCGTTGGGCTCCGGCGGGAAGCGGGTGACGACGGTCCCGACGCGACCGGCACGCACGTCGGCGGCCACGATGTCGCGGATGAAGTCGGAGCGTTCCGAGGTGGCTGGGGTCTCGATGCTCACCGGGCCTGCGGCTCCTGACTCATGCCTGGTCGGAGAGGCGGCTCGCGGCGGCGCACCACACTCCCGAGGGGAGTTGGCTGGCGCGCCAGGATTCGAACCTGGAACCCCCTGATCCAGAGTCAGGTGCCATACCGTTAGGCCACGCGCCAGCGACCGCCCGCATTCTATCGCACCTGTGGACCGGTTCCAGAGGCCCTGCCCGAGGCGGCGCGCTACGCCGGTTCGACCACCGGGAACCCCTCGCGCTCCGCGGCCCGCGCCAGCCGTTCGTCCAGGGTCACGATCGGCAGTGTCCGTGGGTCGCCGTCGGCCGCGATGATGGCTGCGGCCAGCTGCAGGGCGTCCGCCGCCCGGAGCGGATGCACTCGAACGACCCGCGATGCGATCTGCCTGAGGCGCGGGGTCGGCTGGATCTCCTGCCATGACTCCGCGAGCCGGGTCAGGCTGTCGGTCGCTGCTGCGACGTCCCGCACTCCGACGGCGCCTTCACGCTCCAGGCGCGCGATCGCCGACGCGCACTCGACCTCGGTGGACCACCAGACCACGAGGTCCGGGTCGCGATCCATCTCGGCGTCGATGGTTCGGCTTGACGGCTGCTCGACGAGCAGGGGCACCAGCGCCGACGTGTCCCAGAACCTCACCAGCCCGACCGCCGTTCATCGAGCACGGCTGCGACGATGTCGCCGCCAGCCCTGGGCTTCGGCCGCTGCAGGCGCAGCAGCTCGACTGGCGGCGTTCCGGTTCCACGGCGGATGATCCCTGCGCGTTCGAGGCGTGCCAGGCGCTCATCAAGGTCGACTCGGCCAGCCGCCGGCTCGAGGACTGCCACCGGGATCCCGCGGTCCGTGATGAGGACGGACTCGCCCTCGCGCACGCGGTCGATCAGGGCGCTCAGTCCGTTCTTGGCCTCGGTGATGGTCGCCGTCTTCATGATGGCCAGAATGGCCAGATCACCGTGGCCTGTCAAGGCCGAAGCGGTGTCTCTACGCCCCGCCGGCCCTCGACACCCCGTCTGCCAGCGCGTCCGACAGCACAGTGGTCAGCTGGTCCCATTCGATCAGGAAGGCGTCGTGGCCCTTGGTCGAGTCCAGCTCCCAGTAGCGGGCGTCCACGCTGGCCGCCGCAGCGTCCGCGACCAGGGCCCGGACCTGGACCGGCCCGTACAGGATGTCGCCGATGACACCCAGGCCGGTGAGCCGCGTCCCTGACGCTGCCAGGACCCGCAGCGCTTCCACGGCTCCGCCGCGTCCGCGCCCGATGTCGTGCACGTCCATCACCCGCACCAGCGTCCGGTACGCGTCCGGGTCGAACCGGTCCACCAGCTTTGCGCCCTGGTGGTCGAGATAGGAGGCGATCGAGAACCGGCCGTCGCTCTCGCGCTGGCGCGCGAACCGGCCGTCGAAGTCGGCCTCGGAGCGGTAGGTCGTCATCGCGAGCTGGCGGGCCAGATCCAGCCCCTCGACGCCGAAGCGGTCAACGAGGCTGACCTGGATATGGTTCCAGGCGAGCGCCAGGCCGGTGGTGGCCGCCGGGGCCGCGATCGGCACGAGGTGATCCACGCCGTCCGGCCGCTCCAGGGCGACCTCCAGGGCGATCATGCCGCCCAGCGACCCGCCGGTGACGAGGGCGAACCGGTCGATGCCGAGCCGGTCGGCGAGCGCCCACAGGGCACGAGCCTCGTCCCGGGCGGACACCTCGGGGAACGAGGAGCCCCAGGCGGAGCCCGTTGCGGGGTTGATCGACGTGGGTCCGGTGGACCCGTAGCAGCCCCCGAGCAGGTTCGCGCACAGCACCCCGACACGGGAGGTGTCGAAGGCCCGGCCGGGCCCGATGAGCGGTGTCCACCAGTCGCCGGCGGCGTCGGCGGATCCGGTGAGCGCGTGGATGACCAGGACCTGCGGGGCATCCGGACCCGGCCCATCGTGGCGATAGGCGAGGGTGACGGTCGGGAGGTGGGCCCCGGACTCGAGGGTGAACGCCCCGAGGTCGGCGCTCTCGAGCCGCCCCGTCCCGAGAGGAAGCCGTGGCCGGGGCTGCGCCGGCCTGTGCAGCGCGGAGGTTCGCGGGGCGGAGGTCCGCGGCGCGGAGGTCCGCCGTGCCGAGGATTGCGGCACCGAGGATTGCGGCGTCGATGTGTTCGGTCCCGGAAAGCGCGCGCCCTCCGGGATCTGTGTTCCGGCTGATGCCATGGCCGGCCTCAGGCGGTCGCGGCGAGCTCGCGGTCGGCCGTCGGGTCGATCGCGGCACGGAGGGCCTGGTCCAGGTCGGCGAGGATGTCGTCGATGTGCTCGAGGCCGATCGAGAGGCGGATGAGCTCGGGCGTGACGCCGCTCTCGACCTGTTCCTCGGCGTTGAGCTGCTGGTGGGTGGTCGAGGCGGGGTGGATGATCAGGCTCTTCGCGTCCCCGATGTTGGCCAGCAGGCTGAACAGCTTGACGCTGTCGATCAGCCGCCGGCCCACGTCCACGCCACCCTTGACGCCGAACGCCACCAGGCCGCCGTAGCCGCCG
>CAYYCE010000275.1:0-4776 GCA_964469635.1 uncultured Kineosporiaceae bacterium | reverse complement strand
GGACGGCGAACGGCTTGTCGCCGCGCCGCTTGCGGCGCCGCAGCCGGCCCACGGCCTGCGCGTCGGTGGCGTCGCAGGCCAGGTGGTAGCCGCCGATCCCCTTGACCGCCACCACCCTGCCCCCGGCGAGCAGGCCCCGGGCCCCGGCCAGGGCGTCCTCGCGCCGCCGGGTGGCGGTGCCGGGCTCGACCAGTTCGAGCACCGGGCCGCAGTCGTGACACGCGATCGGCTGGGCGTGGAACCGGCGATCGGCCGGGTCGTGGTACTCCGCGGAGCAGGCGGTGCACATCGGGAACCGGGCCATCGTCGTCGTCGGCCGGTCGTAGGGCAGGGCGGTGACGATGGTGAACCGCGGGCCGCAGTTGGTGCAGGTGACGAACGGATGCCGGTGGCGCCGGTCGGCCGGGTCGGCCAGTTCGGCCAGGCAGTCCTGGCAGGTGGCCATGTCGGGAGGCACCAGGGTGCGCCTGCCGGCGGCCGCCGCGGCATCGGTGGAGGCTGCGATGGCGAAGCCCGCACCCGGGTGACGGCGCGGATCGAGCGCAGGGTCTGCGGCCAGGTCCTCCCAGGTGCAGGCTGCGACCACGGCCAGCGGCGGGGCCCGCCGCACGACCCGCTCACAGAACGCCTCGACGTCGTCGGGGCGGCCCTGGACCTCGGCGAGCACGCCCTCGGAGTCGTTGCTCACCCATCCGGTCAACCCCAGTCCGGTGGCCTGGGCGTACACGAACGGCCGGAACCCCACTCCCTGGACCACGCCGCGCACCCGCACCCGACGGCGCAGCGGCGGCGCGGCGGCACGCGCCCGGCTCACCGACGCGACCACAGCGTCACCCGGTTGTTCCCCGAGTCGGCGATCGCCAGCACCGACCAGGCTCCGGCATCGGCATCGGGCGCCACGGACAGCGCGTAGGGCCAACACATCGAGTCGGCGGTCACCGCCGTCCAACGGTTCTCCCCCGCCGCGTCGAAGTCCAGCTGGCCCAGGACCCGGCCTGCGGCACGGCCGCCGGAGCCCTGCCCGGCCGTGGTGCCCGGGCCGACCTGACCGCCGCGATTCTCCTCGCGCGCGCCGGGTCCGTTTTCGGCGTCCTCGTCGTCCGGACCGTGCGGCAGCCAGCGCGTCACACCGCCGTCCCGCAGGTCCTCCCAGGCGGGGCCGGGCCGGCAGCCGGCCGCCGTCAGGTCGGGCGCGGGCCTGGCCCCGGGCCCGGGCACCCCGGCGGCCAGCGCCCGTTCGACCACCTCCCGCAGCGTGGTCGCCGACTGCGAGCACCCGCTGCACGCCCCTGACAGGCGCACCCGCGCCACCGGCGGTTCCACGCCCACCAGCTCGACCCCGCCACCGTGCGAGTCGAGGTAGGGCCGCACGTCCTCCAGCGCCCGCTGCGCCAGGGTCAACGAGTCGGCCCGGACGATGCCGTGCATCACAGCCGCTCCTTGCCGCGCCGGTCGTCCTTGAGTCGTCGAACGACGCGGACCAGACCCTCACGGTGGAAACCCTCGACGGCCGCCTTGAGGTCCATCGCCACCCGGCGGGAGGCGGCGTCCAGCAACTCGACGCGCTCGACCGCGGCGTCCACCCGGCGGGCGGCGGCGTCGAGGTCCGACGGCGCACCCGTTCCGGGGCCCGCCGACGATGCGCTGGTCTGAGTCATGCCGAGGCTCCTCACACGTGCCCGGACACGGCGAGTTCGATCCCCTGGTCGACCTTCACACACAGCACGTCGGCCACGCACAGCACGTCGGCGAACGCCCCAACCGCCAGGTCGACGAGCACCTGCTCCATGCTCCCGTCGTGCACGCCGACGAGCCGGCGCTTCTCGCAGTTGCCGAGCACGAACGCCGCCCCCGCGGTGTTGTCGAGCAGGAAGTCGCGCAGCACGGCGCGGACGAGCTCGTCCAGCCACACCCCCTCGCCCTGCGGGTCGGCGCGCAGCGCGGCCAGCGCCGCGTCCAGGCCCCCGGCGCGCTGGACCAGCCGCTCGACGAATCGCTCCGCGGCGGTGTTCACCAGGAAGTCGAACTGGGCCCGTTCATGCAGTTCCACGCTGTGATCCCTCGCTGGTCCCGGCCGGTTCCGTTGCGCTCAGCGTTCAGCGATCCCGGCGCCGGGCCGGGCCGGGTCCACCAGGTCGATGTCGGCCAGCGCCTGTTCCACGGTGCGCACCGCCGAGGTATCCCCGTTCTCCCCGAACAGGTCCTGCGCCTGTACCAGTCTCTCACGCGCCCGGTCGTGGATGCCCAGGTGGGCCGGCGCGGTTCCCTGGTTGGCCAGCACCCCGGCACGGCCGAGCGGGTCCGCCTGCCCGCTGCGCACCTGGAGCAGCTCGTCGTACATGCCGACCGCCTCGATCAGGTTCTCGACCGGGTGCGTGGTCGGCAGGTGCTGCAGCGCGTTGGCCAGGTTCAGCGTCACGGCGGCCCATTCGGCCGGGTGCTCGTCGGGTGTGTAGTGGTTCAGCGCCTCGCGCAGCGACTGGACGGCGATGGCTCGGCGCAGCGCATGATCTGCTGCACCTGGTCGCCCCGTTCCATGCCCAGCGAGGGGTGCCAGATGACCTCGATCCCGAAGTCGGTCACCAGGTCGACGGCCGCGGGCTCCTCGGCGTGAGGAACGACATCGTGTTGCCGCTGCAGGCGCCGCCTTCGAGCCAGAGCAGTGTGGCCATCAGGTCCTGCCGGTCGGGGTCGGGGATGGAACGGTGCGGAGCAGATGGTCGAGGAGGTCCTCGACCCCCTCACCAGTGCGGGCGCTGGTGCGCAGCACCGGGAGCGTGGGGTTGACGTCGGCGACCGCATCGGCGAAGGCGTCCTCGTCGAACTCACAGGCGGCCGTCAGGTCGACCTTGGTGAGGACGGCCAGGTCCGCCCACCGGTAGGCCGTCGGGTACTTCACGGGCTTGTCCTCGCCCTCGGTGACGCTGGCGAGGACGACGCGCAGCGACTCCCCGAGGTCGTAGGAGGCGGGGCAGACCAGGTTGCCGACGTTCTCGACCACCAGCAGCCGGGTGCCCGACGGCAACCAGCCCGCGAGGTGGTCGCGGACCAGATCGGCCTCCAGGTGGCACAGACCGTCGGTGACGATCTGACGCACCGGAGCGCCGGAGCGTGCCAGCCGCTTGGCGTCGTTCTCGGTCGCCAGATCGCCGGTCAACGCGGCGACCTCGATGCCGCGCTGCACACACCGGGTCAGCACATGCTCCAGCAGGGCGGTCTTGCCGCTGCCCGGGCTGGACAACAGGTTGACCGCGACGGCGCCGGCCGCCGCGAGGTCGGCACGCAGCGCCGCGGCCAGGTCGTCGTTCTTGGCCAGGACGGCGGTGCGCAGCTCGATCAGGCTCATCCGGTCACCGCCCGAGGCGGCTCGGCGGGTGAGCAGGCCTCGTCGTCCTCCGGGTCGTCCACCTCGGCGCTGACGATCTCCAGTTCCCGCCCGCCGACGACATCGACCTCGCGGCCGCCGCAGACCGGGCAGCGCACCGGCAGCGGTTCGGGCAGGGCCGACCGCCGCTCGCACGGACGGCAGGCGACGCTCACGGGCGCCTCATGGACCTCGAGCCGGGAGCCGACGAGTTCGGTCCCCGCGGTCGCCACGTCCCAGGCGAAGCCCAACGCCGCGGGGACCACCCCGGAGAGCACCCCGACCTGGAGCGTCACGACGTGGACCCGGCGCCCGCCGGCCGCCTGGGCGACCGCGCGCACCACGGCTTCGGCGATGGACAGTTCGTGCATGCGGGTCAGACGGTCTTCCCGATGGCCCTGGCCACCTCGACCATGATGCCCAGGCCGCGGGCGACGTCCGGGTCGCGGAGGGCCCTGAAGGCGTTGCGGACGCCGTCCATCGAACTCGCGTTGCGCCTCGCGGCGTCCACCCCCTGGATCGCCGCCTCGGCGAAGGTGCCGAGCCGATCGACGACGTCCCGGCGGAGCATCCCGGACTCGAGCAGCGCGGTGACGACATCGGCGATGCCGGGGGCCTCGGCGGCCAGCCGGCTCATCGGCTCGGCCGGGTACGGCATCTGATCGGCCACGCCGCGCAACTCGTGCACGCCCGAGGCCAGGCTCTCGGTGATCGTGTCCCCGCGCTGCAGCACGCCGTTGAGCCCCTCGGCGAGGAAGGCGAGGGCCTCCAGGTTGTCCAGCAGGAGGTTCAGCGACGAGGCGGCACTCGGCTCGGCGCTGTCGGGTCGGGCTGCGCTCAGTACGTCCGCCATCGGCCGGTCCTCCGGTCCTCCGGTGCTCCGTCGCCGCCCGAGGGTGCCATCCGGGCAGTCACGCCTCCGCCACGGATCATAGGCCATCGAGGCCTGCTTTCCGAGACCGAGATCACACTCACAGGCGGCCGTCACCCCTGGTCACCAGGGGTGTTCGCCCGAGTGGTCCCGGTTGCGACCCTAGCGCCGGCCCACGAACCAGTTCCGCAGGGTGGCGATCCGGGCCTTGAGCTCCTCGGGGCTCGCCTTGGCCACCTCGCCGCCGCCGCAGCGGGTGCGCAGCTCGGCGTGGACGACGCCGTGCGGCTGTCCGGTGCGCCGTGCCCAGGCGCCGACGAGGGAGTGCAGTTCTCTGCGCAGCGCGGTCACCTCGCGGTGGATCGCCACCTCGGCGACGGCCCCGCCGGCCGCTCCCGTCTTCGGCTGCCCCGCAAGCTGTTTCGCCTGCCGGGCGCGCAGGGCCGTGGTCATCTCCTCGGGCTCGATCAGCCCGGGCAGCTCCAGGAAGCCCTGCTCGTGCTCGCTGCCGACCTCGGCGGCGGTACCGAACTCCTGGGCG
>CAYYCE010000274.1:1428-4793 GCA_964469635.1 uncultured Kineosporiaceae bacterium | reverse complement strand
CCATGACGTGCCAGACCGCGGCCGGATCCCCCACGACGTGGTCCTCGCCTACCGGGCTGCGGGGAACTGACGCACAGGGCCGCTCCGCAAGGCCAGAGATCCTCGCCATCCGGTCGGCCCGGGAACCACCGAGCACGACGACGGCGCCCGCAACAGCCTCAACCGGCGCGACGCCCACGTCTAGAGGGCACAAGTGGTCGGGCGTCTGAACGGCCTGGCCTCACCAGCGTCGATCAGCCCACTGTGGGGTAATGTCACAGCGCCCAGTTGGGGCGCGTCCCGTACATGCTGCCTACCGCCCACTGTGACGCACGGGCGAGCGCGTCACATCGGCACCTGGGACTTGGCCACGCAGTGCCGGAGCGAGTGCAACGTCGAGCGGTCTGGATGTCTGGCCGCGTCGAGCGCTGCGAGTTGCCGTTCTCTACGGGAGCGACTCAAATCCCAAGCAGCGTCTCTCTTCGAGGTCGAGCTGAGCATATGAATGAGGCCTCTTCATCTGTCGATCGGCCGCCATTGCAGCCGAACATTGGCTCGGCTTCCGTCGTCTTCGAAGCCGAGGGACCTTGGCACAACCCGCAAACAACTCTCAGTCCCCGGCCAGGCGATCCTCGATCGTTCGCCGACGCGACCAGCTCCTCAGGCAGCCGGGTCGTTTCCGACTCGGCCTCGGCGCGTACCAAATCCCCTACCCAGGCAGGTCATCGTGCTCATCCATTGCGTGATGTTTCTTCCGCCCCGACCCGCAGACCGGGACATCGGACCAAGACCGCCGACGAGATCCTGGCCCCACGCCACCCGTAAACGAAACTCAGACGCGCGACACTAGCGCAGAGTCGCGGAGTAAGGCGGTTGGGTCGCCTACGGCTCGGTGCCCCAGATCAGGGTGCCGCCCTGGTAGACGGTGACCTTGGTCGAGTCGACATAGCTCGTCCCGGTGCCATAGCTGTAGTCATCAGCTTCGTTGAAGTTGCTCCAGTCCGTCTTGTTGAGGCCGAGCTGGATCTCGCCGGTCGAGGCGCCGGCCGCCAGTGTGGAGGGCTGGAAGCCAACGAGCAGGTACTCGTCCGCGCCAGTCCGAGCGGGGGAGACTGCAACCACACTCGTGTTGACGATGGAGCAGTCGACGGTCGCGTAATAGCACCAGGTCGTGAAGGTCGAGGCGCCGGCCTCCTTGGTGAACCAGTAGCGGACAGTGATCGTGCTCAGATCCACGCCCGACGAACCGCTGTTCACCAGTTGCAGACCCGGCTTGATCGAGTTGTCGGTTGGGTTGCCCACGTCCATGCTCTTGTACTGCGCCTTCACCGTCGAACTGGCGGGGGTGACCTTGACGACGTTTCCACTGGTGGCGGTGACTGTGTTGCCGACGTTGTCTGAGACGAAGTACTGGTACTTGTAGCAGAACCCGCCAACCGCGGTGTCGCTGAACGGCGAGGGGCCCGGGTTGGTGGCGACAGTGGTCCACCCGCCGTAGCTGCCACAGGTGGTGCCGCCGGTCAGGGTCGCGGATCGGCGCTGCAACAGGCGCGTGCCCACACCCGACCCGCCATCGGTGCCGGTCGTGTAGGCAACGCTGACCGAGGTGCTCGACTGGGTGGAGTTCGGCGGGGTCACCGTGCCGGCGCTCGGCGCCGTGTCGTCGGCGGTCGGGGTGAAGGAGGTACCGGCGGAGACGCCGGTGGCGTTGTTGGTCGCCGTCACGTTCTTCGCGCCGGGTGCTGCCGGTGTGCCGGACCAGGAGTAGGTGTTGGCGCCGAGCGCGCCCGGGGTCGAGGTCCAGTTGGTGCCGAGGGTCGGGAAGGTGTGGTTCGCGATGCCCGACGTGGTGTCGGTTGCTGTGGAGGTGGTCGTGAAGGAACCACTGCTCGCTGCCGACCGGTAGTAGAGGATCGCGCCGCTGGACCAGTAGGTGTTGGTGAACGCGGAGTGGGCCAACGAAGGCGCTGCGGGTGCGGTGAGGTCGACCTTGATGTCGGGGCTGGTGTAGGTGGTGGGATTGCCCCGCGTGTCCAGGACGACGTACTGGTAGCGGTAGCAGGACTGGTCGGCCACGGTGTCGGACTTCGGCGAGACCGGGTCCGTTCCGCCGCTCACCAGGGTGGTGTAGGTGCCGAAGGCGCCGCAGGTGCCGTTGGCGGTACCACCCGAGGTGAGGGTTGCCGTCGCGCGCTTCAACAGGTTGCCGGTCGCGGCCACCCCGCTGGGGTCGGTGCCCTTGTCCAGGACCAGGCTCAGCGTCGTCGAGGTCGCATAGCGCGAACCCGTGCCGACCAGACCACTGGCGTCCACCCACCCGCCGGTCGGACCGGTGACATCGTTGCCAAGGCTGGAGACCTCCGACGCGGTGAGGGCGCGGTTGTAGAAGCGCACGTCGTCGATCGCTCCGTTGACGTAGTCGGAGTTGGCGCCGTTCCACTTCGACCGGCCGATCACGGTGGATCCGGTTGCCTTCCAGGGGGAGTCGAACGCCGCCGAGCCCTTAGAGAGGCCATTGACGTAGAGGGTGATGGTGTTGGCCACATCGTCGTGTACGGCAGCGAGGTGATACCAGGTACCGGCCACGGCGGTGCCACCGTACACCAGGATGGTGCTCACCTGGACGGCGTCCGACGGGTATTGCGTAAGTTGGATTTGGCCTCCGCGGATCTGCAAGTAGAACGGGCTGATCGAAGTGCCATCAATGCTGGCAATTGTCTGGTTTCCCGTAGTTGCGTTCACCTTGACCCAGCCGGCCACGGAGTAGCTCTGGCTCGTGTCGATCACCGGCGCCGCCGTGCTCGCGAAGCCGGTCGTGCCGTTCAGGTTGAGTGCGTTGGCGCCGATCCTTCCCGCCGTCCACGTCGCGCCTGTCTGGAGGGTGGCCGTGTTGCCGTTGCCCGTGCTGTCGGTCGCCGACGTCCCGCTGCCCTGGTCGAAGGTCCAGTACGCGCCGAACACCGTGTGCGCGACGTTGCCGCTGGTGGCGATGTGCTCGTTGCCGACCCTGTCGGCCACCACGTACTGGTACTTGTAGCAGTTCCCGGCCGTGATGCTGTCCGTGACCGGTGAGGTCGGGTTGGTGCCGTTGGTGACGGTCGAGAACGTCCCGTACGTCCCGCAGTTGACGCCGGTCGCCGTTGCCGACGCGCGCTGGAGCAACCGGGTCCCGACGCCCGAGCCGGTGTCCGTCCCGGTCGTGAAGGAGACACTGACGGTCGTCCCGGTGGTGCTGCCGTCGGTGTAGCTGACGCTCCCGGCGGTTGGGGCCGTGTTGTCGGCGGTGGGGGTGAAGGACGTGCCGCCCGAGACGCCGGTGGCGTTGTTGGTCGCCGTGATGCTCTGGGCTCCGGGGACAGCCGGCGTGCCGGACCAGGAGTAGGTGT
>CAYYCE010000274.1:0-1418 GCA_964469635.1 uncultured Kineosporiaceae bacterium | reverse complement strand
CGGAGTGGAGGTCCAGTTGGTGCCGAGGGTCGGGAATCCGTAGCTTGCGATCCCGGAAGCTGCGTCGGTCGCGCTTGCTGTCGCGGTGAACGAACCGGATGTGGCGGCCGAGCGGTAGTAGACGATGCTGCCCGTGCTCCACCAGGTGTTGGTGAACGCCGAGAATCCGAGGGTGGGGGCAGCAGCCGGCACACTCAGGTCGACCTTGATCTCCGGGCTGGTGTACGTGGTCGGGTTGCCCAGCGTGTCGTGCACGAGGTACTGGTAGCGGTAGCAGGCCTGGTCAGACACCGTGTCGGACTGCGGGGTCGACGGATCGGCCCCACCGGACACCAGCGAATACGATCCGAAGGTCCCACAGACCCCGCCCGTGAGGGTCGCGGTCGCCCGGGTCAGCTGGGCGCCGCTCGCGGCCACCCCTTCGGGGTCGGTGCCCTTGGACAGGTTCAGGCTCAGCGTCGTCGAGGTCGCATAGCGCGACCCCGTGCCGACCAGACCACTGGCGTCCACCGACCCGCCGGTCGGACCGGTGGTGTCGGTCGTGACGGTGATGGTGAACATCTGGACGGCGCTCAGGTCCGAGCCGCCATTGGCGGTGCCGCCGTTGTCGTGGATCCTGACGCTCACCGTGGCTACCCCGGTGGTCCCGGCAGGCGTGTAGGTCAGCGTGCCGGCGGCGCTGATCGCGGGCTGCACGCTGAACAGTGCGTTGCTGTCGTTCGTCACGACGAAGTCGACCAGCTGGCCGGACTCGCCCGTGCCCTGGCTGATGCCCGTCGCCCAACCGGCCAGCGTCTGGGCCCCTGCGTTCTGCGCGACGCTCTGGTTGGCTCCCTTGGTGAAGCTCGGCATCTCGTTGGCGGGGTTGACGGTGAGGTTGACCGTGACGGTGTCCGAGTCGAAGACGCCGTCGTTGGCCTTGTAGGTGAACGAGGCGGCGCCGCTGAAGTTCGCCGGCGGCACGTAGGCGAACGAGCCGTCCGCGTTGAGCGTCAGTCCGGTCGTGCCCGAGACGAGCACCGCCGTGAGGGCGTCGCTCTCCGGGTCGGTGTCGTTCGCGAGCACGCCGGGAGCGGCGACGTTGAGGGTGGTGTCCTCATTGGTGGTGTAGGCGTCGGCGACGGCCGTCGGCGGCGTTGTGAGCGCGACGTGGTCAAAGGTGACGGTGCTGAGCTTGCTGTTGTCGTGCGCGGTGACCGCAAGACCAAGATTGATCGTCGCGTTCATCGCGACGGTCCGGGTCCCTTGGGTGGTCCAGGTCACGCCATCGGGCGACCGCTCACCGGTGATCAGGTCGCCGACCCGGGTGATCCGCACCCAGTAGGGGGCCACAAGTCCGCTCGTGCCGGTAACTGCCGCCGCACCCCCATTCGTGGTGGAGCGCCACTGGAACTCCGTACCGGCCGACTTCATGATGT
>CAYYCE010000273.1:0-4796 GCA_964469635.1 uncultured Kineosporiaceae bacterium | reverse complement strand
CGCGACCCTCGCCATGATCGGCTACCTTGCGTTTCAGTATGAGACGGCCCTGCGTAAGGGCCTGTCGACCGGGCCGGGCCTGGACATGACACAGCCCGCGCCGCAGCAGGGCTGAGCCATGGGGTGGAACTCCTACTTTGACGCGCCGCTGCTGCAGCAGCTGATCACCGCGGCGGGAACTCCACCCATCGATCAGCCCGATTTCATCGTCTCCTCCACACAGACCGTCGCCTCGGGTGCGACACCGGTATCCATCGCACCCGTCGACGTCGCCCGCTATCAATCCCTGCAGATTTCCATCCTCGAATCCGGGTCAACCGCTGCGTCAACCAATTGGCGGAAAGTCGCCGTCGACTGGTACTGGGATGCCGCCGGAATATTTCTCAACTCCACCCAGTACTACTACTATGGTGTGAAAAGCGTAGCGCAACTCGGGATACGCATTCCCGTGCCCGACGGCGTCCAGAGCGTCGGTTTCCGATTCACGTCCTCGGTCACCACTCAGACCACGAGTCTATTCATCGGTGTCGGCGCATCAATGCGCAGTATCACGAATCCGACGAGTTACACCTCCGACGGAAACGCTGTCATATTCGCGGATGTCGACGCTGATTCTCTCGGTGAGACAGGAATTTTCTCATATTCTCACGCAGGCGGGATCGGGGGGATTGTCAACGTCTACCCGCAGACCTACGAAGGTCGGGCGGTACTCCACGCGCATTCCAACTCGACAACCGGTCCATGGTACGTGAACGTCTTTGACGTGGTATCCGGAAACGCGTTCGCGCAGATTGTGCAACCGGCGTCCGCGTCCTACCAGACGAATCTGATCGAGTTCCTGATTCCTCGCCGCCCGATCTGGATTCAATGGGGCACCACGGGCACCGTGACCAATCCGACGATCACGATGGTGATGACGCCATGGTGAAGCCACCCGAAGCTCTGCAGAGCGGTGAACCGGTCGAGAAGACCGTTACCGACACGGTCACCGTGCTGGCCGCGCTCAACCCGCAACGAGGGCAGCTGCTGATCTGGTCGCCGCCGGCAGCCTCCCCCGTCACCGCCTATATCGCGCTGTCGGCCACCGGGGCGGTCACGACGACGCTGCGCAGTGTCGAGCTCACCCCCTCCACCACACAGGGCGCCTACTGGGAGCTGCCCACCTTCGGCGGGCAGGTGTGGGTGGGCCCCGTAGTGGCGATCTGCGCGGCCGGACAGACCGTCAGCCTGCTGGTCACCGAGATCAGCGAATGATGCCCCTGTACCCGCCGGTGGCCGGCGGCGGCGGAAGCGGCATCACCGCGGTACCCATGGTCACCGCGCGCCGCACGGCCGGCGATATCACCGTCAGCAGCACCGCCGGCACCTGGGACGCGGTCGACGCGACCGGCGCCCTCGACCTGGTCATCGCCGCCGCGACCGGGGACAAGCTGCTCCTGCTCGGCGACTGGCTGAGCAGCAAGTCCGGCGGGAACCTCGTCGGCTACGACGTCGCCACGATCGTGTCCGCCACCGCCACCCATTGGGTATCCAGCGCCGGTGGCGCCGCTCCTCTCGTCGAGGGCATCCCCGGCTGGTACCCGCAGGGCTCCGGCGGGGACTACGCCACTCCCGGCGCCGGGCCCACCTACATCGTCCAGGCCGGAGACCTCACCGCCGGACAGATCACCCTCCGCCTCTACTGGCAGGGCGCCGGATCAGCAACGATCTTCGCCAACGCGAACACGCCCCTGGAATGGGGCGTGGCCAACCTTCTGCACTGAGCTGAGAACGGGCCCCACCCCCTGGCGAGGGGGTAGAGCCCGTTCTCAGCTCAGATCAGATCTTCCGAAGATCCCGGCACGTCCACAGGGTGCCGGTGGACGTATCCCGAATGTCGGCCACGTCGGGCAGGAGGGGATACACACCCTCAACGGTTCCGACGATGGAGAGCGGTGGCCTGCGCCTGCGTGGCTTCCGCCCAGACCATGTCCCCGTCTCACAGACCAGGCCGGTGGCGTTGTCTCCGAGATCGACGATCAACGGCTTGTTCATGATCAGCCCTTCGTGCTGAGGGTGGGATGGTCGAATCAGTGCCCTCACCCTACCTAATCCGCAAGGAAACGCAAGGGAGTGTTAGAGTGTGGGGTGTCAGGTATTTTCCATGATCCAAGGAGGATTCGGTGTCTCAGTCGACTGCCCTGCTCGTGGTGTTCGCGCTGGGGGTGACCCTCGGTGTGGCTGTCAGCCTGTCCGTGGTGCTCGCCGCCCGGATGCGGTTCGGTGACCTCAAGAGCGACGTGGACAACGTGGCGCGGGAGTTCCGGGCGCACCGGGCGATGACCCGGGAACGGCTGGAGGACCTGGAGGCCGGTCGCGCCCGGCCCGTCGGCCGGCTGCGGGACCCGCTGCCCGATGCGCCCTCATGGGTGACCAAGCTGGCCGCCGGCACTCAGACGCCCCTGGCAGACCTCGTCGCCCAAGGCCGTTACACCACGGACCCGACAACCACCGCCGGTCTCGCCCGGCCCCCGGCGATGCCCGGCGCCGACCTGGGGCCGGCCATGGCTGCCGGCTGTGAGAAGCACCGCCACCAGCACCTCACCCTGCTGTGCGACGACGACGACTGCCGCCGCTGCGCCGCCCTGGCCATCACCCTGGAACGGACCGCGACCCCGATCCACGACGAGATCGCGGCCAGCACCACCGGGGAGACCCCCGCGGTCCCGGCGTCGATCTGATGGCCGCCAAGACCTCCGCGGCCGTCCCGGACCCTGACGAGCTGGTCGTGGCGTACGTGCGGATCCGCCGGCAGGACCGCGACCGGATCCGCACGTGGGCCCGCGCGCACGGCCTGACGATGGCCCAGGCGTGGGCGCTGGCCGCCCCCCACCGCGGCGCCTACCTGGAGACCTGGGGCGCGACCACCGCCCCGGAGAGGACCAACAGCTGATGTACCCCATCCTCTACACCGCGCACGCAGCATTCGACCTGGGCGGGTCCCGATGGGAGAACATCTCCTCGGTGGCCGCAGTGATCGGCGAGCACCTGCGGCGCGGCGACCGCGACCAGGTCCTGCTGATCGCAGACGACCTCGCCGCGACGGCCGGACTGCGCCCGAACCCCCTGCACCGCGACAACCGGGCCCTGCTGGAGGTGCCCGGCGCGACCCGCGGCGCGATCGGCGCCTGGTGCACCTACCGGTCCGAGAGCGACCCCGGCCGCCGCGTCCACGTCGGCGTCTTGCCGTGGATGCGCGGCCGGGCCGCCGACTATCCCCTGTACCAGGCCGAGCTGGAGGCCGGCCCGATCACAGACACCGTCGGACGCGAGGAAGGTGGACGGATCCACCGTCTGCTGCAGCGGATGATGATGTTCCGGTCGCTGCTCGGCGTCGACGCGGCCGGAATCCCTGGCGTCTCAGCGATCGAGCTGTTGCGCGGCGAGTACGACCGGTCGAGCGGTTGGGCGCCGCGCTGGCACGCCGCGGCGCCCGTGCACGCCCATGAGCCGGAGATCCAGCATTGGACCGCCCCTCACGCCCGGCTATGCGCGACCGGCCGGGTGTTCCCGTCCTTCCCGGCAGAACCCGCAGCCGGACCGGCAGATCCTCGACGCCAACCGCGCCTACCTGTCGGCGATGTCCACCGCGCTCTACGCCCCCGGCGCGCTCATCCACCACCCGCAGGCCGTGTTCAACCCGCGGCTGGCCGGCTGGTGGTCGATCAGCGCCGACCCGTGGAGGTTCCCCGAGGCCATCCCTGACCCGCTGCGGCGCCCCGAACCCGCTGCGAGCGGACGCCGCTGGTGGGTCACCACCCCAACGCTGCAGTTCTGGCACCAGCTCACCGAGACAAACTTCACGACCGGGTACACCATCCACGAGGCGTGGCTGTCGCCCGGCCGGCAGGTCCTACGCCCCTGGGCGCGACGCATCAACGACGCATGGGAGGCCGCGCACGCCCGCGGCGACGTGCTGCTGGCCGAGCACATCAAGATGATGTACCGGGGCGCCAACGGCCTGTTCAACCACGAGCACAACCGGATCTACCGGCCCGACTGGCACTACACCACCATCGGCCAAGCCGTCGCCACGCTCCTGCGGAAGGCATGGCGGCACGGCTGGGAGATGCAGCAGTGGCCCCGCGGGCTGGCCACCGACGCCCTGATCTACCCCCCCGGTGTCACCGTGCACCAGGCCGCCGTCTGCACCTACGCCCGATGCCCGGTCCTCCACATCGACAACGACTCCCAGGCGCTCGGCACGTTCAAGATCAAGGAGACCACCCGTGCATGACCTCGCCTTCTGCGCCCTCTGCCTCTGGATGGTCACCGAGCCGGATGGGTGCCCCGTCGAGCTGCTCGACTCCGCCGGCAACCGGATGACGTTCCGGACCGAGGGCGGCAGCGTGCGGCTCACCCCGACCGTCGAGGAGGTCCTCGAGCACGCCCAGCGACGGCCGCAGCCCGGGCACGGTGAGGTCCGCCTATCCGATGGCACGCTGCTGCCGATGCTCGCCGACACCTACGTGCGGGGAACCCTCGTCTGCGCCCAGCACGTCACGGCAGCGCTGACGCTCGAAGGGCTCGCTGATGTCCGCCGGCCTCGGTGACGTCCTCGCGCGAGCTCTGATCGGGCGCGCACCCTACAAGCGCCCCCCGACGCTCAAGCAGATGATCGGGTGGGCGTACCGGCGCGGCGGCAAGACGTGGCGCGGCGCCGCCCGCGAGCTCGGCGTCTCAGAGTCGACGCTGCGCCTCTGGCGGAAAGGCGGCCCAATCAGCGCTCGGAAGCTGGACCAGATCCGCGCCCAGAC
>CAYYCE010000272.1:0-4822 GCA_964469635.1 uncultured Kineosporiaceae bacterium | reverse complement strand
GCGAGATGTTGGCCGCGTAGATCAGCTTGCCCATGGAGCCCTCCGCCCGGACGAGGGCTAAAGCATGCAGCGTCACGCCGATACCGGCAACACGTCCGAGCGTGAGTTCGCTGAGCCCCCCGCCGAAGAGAAGGAACCAGAGCGCCGCCGCCGACGGTCGGCGGTCCGCGCCCACGGTCAGGCCGCGAACAGCGCGGCCTTACGCTCCTGCCGCGAACAGCGGCTCCGAGTGATCGGGTTGCGTCACTGTCTCACGAGATTCGGCCCGGTGGGCGCCCGGGTCGAGTCACTGAGGATAGGCCACCGCTGCCAACAGCGGGACGGGGCCCGCTGAACCGACGGCGTTGATCGGGAAGGCGCAGCCGAGCCGGACGTAGCGGGGCCCGTAGCTGTGGAAGCCTGGGCCTCGTGCACGCGATCGCGTTCGTCTTCGCCATCGGCTGGGGGGCTTTTTGGACCTACTGGCTCGTGGCTGCTTTCTCCGTGAAGAGGGGCCGTATTCTCTGGGGCCGCGAGCTGCGCATCAGAGCGCTGATCATCGTCATCGTGATCGTCTTGATCCGGCTGGGAGTGTTCAGGAACCCCGGCCTGCCGACCGATCCGTGGCGAGCCGGCCTCGGGCTCGTCCTGTTCGCCGTCGGACTCGGGTTCGCGATCTGGGCCCGCGTACACATCGGGCGCAACTGGGGCGGCCCGATGACGCAGAGAGACGACCCGGAGTTGGTGACCAGTGGGCCCTATCACCTGGTCCGCCACCCGATCTACTCGGGCATCCTGGTCGCGGGCGCCGGCACCGCGCTGGCGCTGGGCTGGACGTGGCTCATCGCCGTGCTCCTGGCCGGTGTGTACTTCGTCTACAGCGCCACCGTCGAGGAGCGCTACATGAACCAGCTGTTCCCTGACACCTACCCCGGGTACAAGCGCTCGACCAAGATGCTCGTCCCCTTCGTCTTCTAGACCGCGACATAGATCACCGACCGTACGACGCGGTCGGGGGTCGCTTCGGCGGCGGTGAGCGCCGTGATGGCGTTGCGGACGACCGCATCGACCTGCGCGTCGACGTCGCCTGGGCCGACGAGCGCGCCGTCGGTGTCGAGGCGGTGTCGAGGGGGCACTGACCGGCCAGGCAAGCCGTCCGGCCCGCTGGTGCCACGTGACGTGGTGATAGCTCGGAGGTCGGTGCATGCCTTACGGATTCGAGCGTTCGACGTCGTCGCGCACGGTGCGGAGCCCGCCATCAACGGCAGCTCGCGCGGTCGGAACGAGGGCGCGATGGGCGCAATTGCCGCCGAGCGGCAGTGACAAGACGCTCGCCGCCGCCGAGCACGCCGACTGTCACTCAGGCTTGACGATCGGAGGTGGGCCTTCCTGGGCGATCACTGCTTGAGAACCTCCCCATCAGGTCCGTAGAGCACGAAGCCGACGCCCTGTCGACGCGGCGGTTGGAGCCGATGGACCGGATCCGGGAACTGAGCGATGCGTCGGTGCCGTTCGACTTCGAGGTCCACGCCCTGTTCTTCTCCGAGAACGCCGTCGGCATCGAGGCCCGCGACCCCACGGGTATCGCCACCCACCACATCGCACTCAGGCCGCGCTCGGGCCGGCTTGCCTGCGGGCCGACCGTCATCGTGGCGCGAGTCGGCCCAGGGCGGGTCCGCTACATCGGGAATCGGCTGGTTGAGAAGGAGTCGGGTGGATCGTGTTGCTGGAGGCAATGATCTCGGGTCCCGAGCGGCGAGGTGGGCCAGGGTCCGATCACGAGAGCGACCTGCCCAGACACGTGTCTACCCGCCGGGCGGAGCCGGCACGTCGAGTTCATCGAGGAGGGTGCGGACGCGGCGCTCGATCTCGTCGCGGATGGGTCGGAGGGCGGTCAGGTCGAGGCCGGCGGGGTCGTCGAGCACCCATTCCTCGTAGCGCTTGCCGGGGAAGATCGGGCAGGCGTCGCCGCAGCCCATGGTGATGACGACGTCGGCGGCGCGGACGGTCTCCTCGGTCCAGGGTTTGGGGAACTCCTCGGAGATGTCGATGCCGCGCTCGGCCATGGCGGCGACGGCGGCGGGGTTGACCTCGATGCCTGGTTCGCTGCCCCCGGACCAGGCGACGGCGGCGGCGCCGGCGAGGTGGGTGAAGAATCCCAGGGCCATCTGCGAGCGGCCGGCGTTGTGGGTGCAGAGGAACAGCACGGTGGGTGTGCCGTCATCGTGCAGGCCCTCCACCTTGGCGAGGGCGCGCAGCCGTTGGCGGGCGAACCGTTCGGCGAGCAGGGGCAGGAACCGGGTGATGGTGGCCCGGCCGGCGAACTGGTCGTAGGAGGAGTGCAGGAACCGTTCGATGGTCTCGGTGCCGAACACGCCGGTGAACTCCCGGGCGAGGTGGGTGGCGGCGGTGCGCATGGCGACCTTCTGGTCGATGGACAGGCTCGACCAGGTGGCGGTCTCGGCGGGCTGTGGGGACTGGGTGCTCATCGTGAGTCCTTCGTGCGGTGGGAGCGTTCAGTTCACGGTCGACCTGGAGGTCGTGACGGCGGTGGCGAGGCGGTCGATGCGGTGGGTCAGGTCGCTGTAGGTGGACTCGAAGGCGTCGTCGGTGTCGGGGATGGCGGGGTCGGGGACGGCCCAGTGCAACCAGTCACGCTCCGGCGCGACACCCCGCAGCTCACCCGCCCGGTGTGCGGCGGGGTCGGTTCGGGTCGCGGCGAGTTCCTCGTGGGCACTGTCGCAGACGGCGACGATGAGGTCGTCGTCTCGCAGGGTGTCCATGACATGGCGAGTGCGCGCCCGACCGAGCCGCAACCCGTGGCGACGGGCCACCTGCACGGCGCGTGGGTGGATCCTGGGGGCGGGGTGGGTGCCTGCGCTGGTGGCCGGGACGGGGCTGAGGCGGTTCCAGGTGGCTGCGGCGAGTTGGGATCGGGCGGAGTTGGCCGTGCAGACGAAGACGACGCGGGGGATGGGCTGGGTGTCCGGGGCGGGCGCGACGGCGGCGACGAGGGGATCGTTCCAGCGCAGTTGGACATAGCTGCGGCGCCTGTCGCCCTCGCTGCGCACCCGCCGGATCAGGCCGGCGTCGTCCAGGACGCGCAGGTGGAAGGCCAACAGGTTGGTGGCCAGACCGGTCACGGCGGCGAGTTCGCCCGGGGAGACGTCACCCAGGACCAGGGCGTCGGCGATGGCCAGCCGCACCGGTTCGCCGAGGGCGGCGTGCATCCGGGCGCGGCGTTCCAGAGCGTTCACGACGGCGCCGTCAGCCATCTTGCCTCCACCAGTGTTGAGTCAAGTATGATCGAGATATGGCAAGGGTCAAGCCGGGGGGTCCCTCGGGGTCGATGCGGGCGCCGAACGACCCCGGGGAGCCGGTCGTGCCTCTCGGCCGACGCCTGCTCGCCGAAGCGGTGGGAACCGGACTGCTGGTCACGGTGGTGGTCGGCTCGGGGATCGCCGCCCGGAGGCTGTCCCCGGACGACATCGGCCTCCAACTGCTGGAGAACAGCCTGGCGACCACTCTGGGACTGACCGTGCTGATCCTGCAGTTCGGGCCGGTCTCGGGTGCCCATCTCAACCCGGTCGTGTCCCTGATCGACTGGGCGCTGGGGCGGCCCACGGGCCATGGCCTGCCGGCCAGGGAGGTCGGCGCCTACGCCGGTGCCCAGGTGATCGGAGCCGTGGCCGGGTCGGCGCTGGCGAATGCGATGTTCGACCTGTCCCTGCTGCAGGTCTCCGGCCACGAGCGGGTCACGGCCGGGGTGCTGCTCGGCGAGGTGGTCGCCACCGCTGGTCTGGTCGGGTTGATCTTTGCCCTGGCTCGTGCCGGGCGGGCCCCGCTGTCCGCCGGTGCCGTCGGGGCCTACATCGGCGCCGCCTACTGGTTCACCTCCTCCACGTCGTTCGCCAACCCCGCGGTCACGGTCGGAAGGGTCTTCTCCGACACCTTCGCCGGGATCGCCCCGTCTTCCGTCCTGCCCTTCGTCGCCGCCCAAGTCATCGGCGCCGGCGTCGGCGCCGTACTGGTCCGCGTCCTCTATCCCGACGTCGGGCTGACCACCGGCGACGTCGTGGTGGCCCACATCGACCCACGCGGCACGCCCTGACCGTCCCTCGGAACCCACCAGAACGCCCCGCCCCCCGTCGTCCCAAGAGTGAGGCACCGCTGATGACCAAGTCGCCCTCCGGCAAGCCATCGGTCCTGTTCGTCTGCATCCACAACGCCGGCCGATCGCAGATGGCCGCGGGCTGGCTCGCCCAACTCGCCGGAGACGCGATCGAGGTCCGCTCGGCCGGGACCGCTCCCGCCGAGGCGGTCAACCCCGTCGCCGTCCAAGCCATGCACGAGGTCGGCATCGACATCACCGCGGCCACCCCCAAAGTGCTCACCGGCGACGCGGTCCAGACCAGCGACGTCGTCATCACCATGGGCTGCGGCGACACCTGCCCCTACTACCCCGGCACCCGCTACCTCGACTGGCCGCTCGACGACCCGGCAGGCCAAGGCATCGACGCCGTCCGACCCATCCGCGACACCATCCGGGCCAAGGTCGAGGACCTGATCGCCGAACTACTGCAAGGACACTCTTCGACCTGAAACCCGTTGGCGCGCTGAGGAGCCGATGAACCCCGGGGCGGGGAGCGCTGGATTCGACCGGTCCTGCGTGATAGGAGTCTGTCCGTGGAGAGTTCGCAGGCTCCCACGTCTGCACGCGGAGCTGTCGGGGAGAGAGCGCTCGGCGTCCAGCCGGTGTTCTGGGCCTGGCTGGTGGCCGTGGGGGTAGACCTGTTCTACAACGCGGGGGTGTTCTCGCCGCTGTTCGACCAGGCCCGCGAGC
>CAYYCE010000271.1:0-4826 GCA_964469635.1 uncultured Kineosporiaceae bacterium | reverse complement strand
ATCCAGCCTCAGCTGCCTGTCGACGACATCGCGGGCCACGTCGTGCAGGGGTCGCCCGGTGGCGTAGGCGTGGGCCCGCAGCCGGGCCATCGCGTCACCGATCGAGACGCTCAGGTCGACCATCACCATCCCCTGCGCCTGGTAGAGCTCGACCCGGGAGTCCAGGGCTCGGTCGACGTCGTCGGCCAGGTGCCCGTGGGGAGCCTCTTCCTGCCCGTCCAGCAGCGTCTGGACCGCGACCTCGGCGAAGGTGAGGGCCCGGGTCAGCGAATCGTTCGACAAGGAACCGGAGCGCTGACGGTAGACGCCGAGGACACCGAGGCGTGCCGCGCCGACGTGAAGCGGGAAGGCGAACATCGCCCGGACTCCTCGGTCATGGGCGGCGGGAGCGCAGCCGGGCCAACGCGTCATCGCGTCCTCACTCAAATCGGGCGCCAGGACCGGACGGCGCGAGCCGTATGCCTCGATGCTCGGGCCCTCGCCGACGGTGAACTGCAGCTCTTCCAGTTCCGCGCTGAACGGATCGGACGCTGCGGCAACGCCGCGAACCCCATGCTCGGTCACCAGGCTCACCGCCGCTCCCGACGCCGGCAGTGTCCGCACCGCTGCCGTGCACAGGCGTTGCAGCCACGCCGAGGATGCGTCGGGAAGGTGACCGTCGGTGGTCGGCTCGGCGGCGATCAGAGCCCGAACGGCGTGGATCCGGGCCCTGGCGTCACTCACCCGAACCTACCAAGCCGGGCCGGCCGTCCGTCGACGGCGAGCGTCCCGTGTCCGATCACGACCAAGGTGAAGCATCGCAGGGGGGCGCGAATCCCCTGTCCGCGCATCTGGGCACCCCTTCGGACGGATCAGGTCTCGCCGGCTCCAGAACCTGCCCCGCGGGCGTGTCCTGCCGACAAGCCTAGGCCTCGGGGCAGAGGGCGGGCGACCGCGGCGGCTCGGCGTGGCCGATCGCCCGGTCACGGGGCGCGGCGCCGCTGCCTGCGGGCGTGGGCGTGCGAACCCGGTGTGGGCGCCCAGGTGTTGACCACCGTCTGTTGGCCCGCCGTCCACAGCGCGCCGAGCAACCAGTAGAGCACCAGGCCGAGCGGCATCACCGTTCCCGAGATCAGGACGCCGACGGCGCCGACCGCGGGCATCCACCGCCGCATCAGCTCCAGCTGACCGGCCATGGGCTCGTCCGGGGAGGGGTCGGGGACGTTGGCGGCCACCAGGAACCGGCCGGTCAGGTAGGTGACCGCTGCCGCCGCCAGCGCGACGGCGACGACCACCGTGGCGGTCGCCACGTCGCCCGCCCCGCCCAGGCTCGTCCCCAGCGGGGCCCCGAACAGCTGGGCCGAGCGGGCCTGCCCCGAGGTCAGGTCGCGCAGCACGTGGAACAGCGCCAGCATCACCGGCAGCTGTAGCAGCAGCGGCAGGGCCGATAGGCCACCGGCGCCTTGCTCGGCGCGGACGGCGCGGGTCTCCTGTGCCTGGCGTCTCAGGTCCTCCAGACCCGTGCGTCCGGCGTACCTGCGTCGGATCTCGGTCACGGCCGGGGCCGCCCGCGAGGCGGCGTGCGCCAGGCGCACCTGGTGGACCACCAGGGGCAGCAGGGTGATCCGGACGACGATCACGAGCACGGCGATGGCCGCCACCCAGGTGGCCCCGGCGTCCGGGGGCCCGCCGAGGGAGACGACCAACCGGTGGGCGGCCGTCAGGACGGCGGCCACGGCGAGGACGACTGGGGACAGGACGGCGGACAGGACGACGGACGGCGACGCGGGCATGACGGCTCTCCTGGCGAAGGCGATGTGACGGGACGGGGACCTCGCAGGTCCGATCCGGCCAGGAGGGATCGACGGGAATGGTGGTGCGTGAGGGGGACCGGCCGGGATCAGACCCGGCGCCCGCCCGGTGCCCGGGGGCGCGTGCAGCTGGGACGGTCGGGATCGACGGCCCGGGGCTGCGGGGGCGGCGGCTGGTCGCCCCGGACCGGCGCGGCCGCCGGCGCGGCCACCAGCCGCAGGGCCAGACGGGCCGACAGCAGTCTCACCGTGAGACCCGCCGCCACCGAGATCGCCATGCCGGAGGCCACGATCCACGCCGTGGGCCCGCCGGCCGAGGCCACGGTGCTCCAGAGGATCACGACGGCGACGAGCAGCGCGAGCAGTCCGGTGCACGCGTCGTTCCGCCAGGCCCTCACGCTCACCACGGTAGGCGACGTCGTGCGCGGGCACCACCGATGCCCGACCGCCCCGACCGTCCTGGGTCTCCCGTCGGGCCGGGCGCGGCCTACGGTGCGAGCTGCTGGTCGAGGCCGGGCCGCACGGACCGAAGCCTGCGGGTGCGGGCCTTCGCGCGGGCCTTCGCCCGGTACATGGCCGCGTCCGCCCGCCGCAGCAACTCCGCGGGCGTCTCGCCGCTGATCGAGGTCACCACGCCGACGCTCGCTGCGGGGCGCAGCGACCGGCCGTCGATGTCGGTGGGCCGAGTCACGCTCCGGCGCATTCGCCGGACCAGCTTGTGGAGCATGGCGGGTTCGTCGATCCCCTCGATGAGGAGCAGGAACTCGTCGCCGCCGTGCCGGGCGACGACGTCCCGGGACCGGGTCGCGCGCAGCAGCCGCTCGGCGACGACGGTCAGCAGCGCATCGCCCACGGCGTGACCGTAGGTGTCGTTGATGGCCTTGAACCCGTCGAGGTCGAGGAAGATCAGGGCGTAGCGGAAGGTGGGGTCGGTGAGGCTGCGCCGGGCGGCCGATTCGAGTCGGGCCGTCAGCTGGGCGCGGTTCGGCAGTCCGGTCAGCTGATCGTGCATCGCCAGCCGGCGCAGCTCCTCCCGCTGGGCCCGCAGCGAAGCGAGCATGACCTCGCGATCCAGGGCCGCGGTGAGGACGGCCCCGGTGTGGTTCATCATCTCCCGGCCCGGCGGGGTGTCGTCCTGGATCCGTCCCACCGCCGCCAGCAGACCCCAGTCCCGCTCTCGTCCCCGGACGGGGACCACGAACACGATGCGCCCGGCGGCGCCGTCCGCCTGGTCCAGCAGCGTCGGCGGCGGGAAGTCGACGTCCTCGACCAGTGCGCCCGGCTCGACGCTCAGTCTGCCGTCGACGGCGTGGCCACCCGCGATCCGCAGCGTCCTCGGGCCCTGTGGGTCGTCCGGGCCCGAGCCGTGCGGGTCGCTCGGATCCAGCCACAGGCCGAGCGCGCCCGCGTTCGCCGGAGTCGCGGACAGCCAGGACAGCGAGCGCAGGTCCGCCCGGTGCGCACCCAGCAGCACGACGTCCAGGTCGTGCCGGCTGTTCAACGTGGCCTGCAGGTACTCGAGGCTTTCGAACTGCGCCCGGGCCTGCGCCTCGCTCAGGTTCAAGCCGTGGTCGGGACAGCCGCACGAGGCCCGGACGACCAGCTCGGAGGGCAGTCGGACGGGATCGCCGGGCCCGCCGCCGGTGGTCCTCGGCGAGGCGAGCATGGCGACGGCGGTCGCCCCGAGGGCCTCCAGCGGCTGGTGGATACTGGTCAGGGCCGGTCGCTGGTAGCGGCAGGCGGGGATGTCGTCGAAACCGACCACCGCCACGTCGTCCGGCAGGCCCAGGCCGGCGCCGCGCAGCCGCTGCATCAGGCCGATCGCGTTGCGGTCGGTGCCCATCACGACGGCCGTCGCGACGGGGGCGGCCAGCAGCCGCTCGGCCGCCGCCCGGCCGCCGTGCTCGTGGTTGTCGGGGATGTGGAGCTGCAGTCCCTCGTCCGGTTCCAGGTCGTGGGCGAGCAGGGCCTGGACGTAGGCGTCGCGGCGTTCGGAGATGTCGCAGACCTCGGTGAATCCGGCGAAGGCGATCCGCCGATGCCCGTGGCCCGCCAGATGGGCGACGGCGGCGTGGACGCCGGCGTGGTTGTCCGCGCGGACGCTCGACGCCCCGACCAGGGGCAGCTCGTGCCCGACCAGGACGACGGGGACCCCGGAGCGCTGCAGGGTGCGCGCGCGCTCGGCGTCGAGGGCTCCGGGGAGCACCACCACGCCGTCCGAGGACCGGGTGGCGGCCAGGCTGAGCACGGTGGGCATCTCGGCGCCGTCCACCGTGCGGCTGCCGGGGTCGAGGGTCTGGACCGCGACCACCCGCGCCCCGGCGGCCGTCGCGGCCGCGTTCACACCGCGGATGATCGCACCGTAGTAGTCGCCGCCCACGAAGGGCGAGAGCACGACGACCACGCCACGCATCCCGCGACCTCTCTGTGTTACGGCTCTCGAATACTCTTCGGCAGTCGGACCGGGTGACTTCACAGGGCCGCTAGACGTCCTTGACCAGCCGGAGCGCGTCGAAGACCGCGGCGTGGACGTTGCGCCCGGCCACGGCGTCCCCGATCCGGAACAATTGGAACCTCCCATCCGGATTGCGCACCACGGACTGCACCCGCCCGGTCAGTAGCGCCGGGTAGTCCACCGCGCCGTGGTTCGAGGATGCGGCCCGCAGCACCTGGTACAGCTCGTCGTTGACGTCGGTGCCGTGGTCGGCGACGACGTGGTCGACCCACCGCAGGCTGCGGTGCCCGGTGTGTTCGGAGCCGAGCTCGACCCGCAGCCGGCCGTTCTCGCGGTGCACCGCCCGCACCCGCTGGTTCAGCGTGACCCGGACGCCGGCCTCGTTGAACGCCCGCGCGTAGGGCACGTGGTTCATGCCGCCGACCTCGACGCCCAGCATCCGCTCGGGGGTGACGATCTCCAGCGCGGCTCCCGAACGCGCGATCAGCTCGGCCGCCGACATCGCCGAGTGGCTGCCGTTGTCGTCGTAGAGCAGCACCTCTCCACGCGGGTGGACCTCACCGCCGAGCACCTCCCAGCTG
>CAYYCE010000270.1:0-4839 GCA_964469635.1 uncultured Kineosporiaceae bacterium | reverse complement strand
GCTGCCGCGGTGTGGCCAGAGCCCGCGACGTCGTCCACGCCTGGGCGGCGGCGCTGGCCTCAGGTCCGCTTGGCGCCGCCCCCGGTGAACCGATAGGCGTCCACGACGCCCTCGACCTTGCGCACGGCTGCCATCACATGGTCCAGGTGGGCGGGGTCGCCCATCTCGAAGGTGAACCTGGAGATCGCCATCCGGTCGCCGCTCGTGGTCAGGTTGGCGGCGAGGATGTTGAGGTGATTGTCCGAGAGCACCCGGGTGATGTCGGCGAGCAGTCGGTTGCGGTCGAGCGCCTCGACCTGGATCTGGACCATGAACAGGCTGCCGGTGTTGCGTGACCACTCGACGTCGACGATCCGCTCGGGCTCGGCACGCAGCCCGGCGACGTTGCCGCAGTCGGTGTGATGCACCGAGACCCCGCTGCCTCGGGTGACGAACCCGATGATCGGGTCGCCGGGCACGGGGGTGCAGCACTTGGCGAGCTTGACCCAGACGTCCTCGACGCCGCGCACCACCACCCCGGGCCCGCCGAGCCGGGTCCGCCGTGCCCGGCTCGGGGTGGCCGCCTCGGCCAGGTCCTCCTCGGCCCCCTCCTCGCCACCGAGCGAGTGCACCAGCCGGGCGACCACGCTGCCCGCGGCCACGTGTCCCTCGCCGACGGCCGCGTACAGCGCCGAGACGTCCGGGTAGCGCATCTCCTGGGCGAGGGAGACCAGCGACTCGTGGCTCAGCAGGCGCTGGATCGGCAGGTGCTGCTTGCGCATCGCCTTGGCGATGGCGTCCTTGCCCTGCTCGATCGCCTCCTCACGGCGCTCCTTGGAGAACCACTGCTTGATCTTGTTGCGGGCCCGTGGGCTGCGCACGAACGTCAGCCAGTCCCGGCTCGGGCCGGCGCCATCGGCCTTCGAGGTGAAGATCTCGACCATGTCGCCGTTGTCGAGCATGCTCTCCAGCGGGACCAGGCGGCCGTTGACCCGGGCCCCCATGCACCGGTGGCCCACCTCGGTGTGCACCGCGTAGGCGAAGTCCACGGGGGTCGAGCCCGACGGCAGCGCCACCACATCGCCCTTGGGGGTGAAGACGTAGACCTCCTGCGCGTTGATCTCGAACCGCAGCGAGTCGAGGAACTCCCCCGGGTCGGAGGTCTCCCGCTGCCACTCGAGCAACTGGCGCAGCCACACCATGTCGTTGCCGCCGGCGTCGTTGCCGTCGCGGCCGGTGCGGTTCGGGGCGTCCTTGTACTTCCAGTGCGCGGCGACGCCGTACTCGGCCCGGCGGTGCATCTGGTGGGTGCGGATCTGGATCTCGACCTGACGGCCCTCCGGACCGATCACGGTGGTGTGCAGCGACTGGTACATGTTGAACTTGGGCATCGCGATGTAGTCCTTGAACCGGCCCGGCACCGGGTTCCACCGTGCGTGCAGCGCCCCCAGGACCGCGTAGCAGTCCCGCACCGAGTCGACCAGGATGCGCACCCCGACCAGGTCGTAGATGTCGGCGAAGTCACGGCCCCGCACGATCATCTTCTGATAGACGGAGTAGTAGTGCTTCGGTCGGCCGGTCACCAGCGCCTTGATCTTGGCGGCCCGCAGGTCGGCGCTCACCTGCTCGCGGACCTGGGCCAGGTAGTCCTCCCGCGCCGGTGCGCGCTCGGCCACCAGCCGCACGATCTCGTCGTAGACCTTCGGGTAGAGCGTGGCGAAGGACAGGTCCTCGAGCTCCCACTTGATCGTGTTCATCCCGAGCCGGTGCGCCAGCGGAGCGTAGATCTCGAGGGTCTCCCTGGACTTGCGCTCGGCCGAGGACTGCGGCACGTAGCGCCAGGTGCGGGCGTTGTGAAGCCGGTCCGCGAGCTTGATCACCAGCACCCGGATGTCCCGGGACATCGCCACGACCATCTTGCGGACGGTCTCGGCCTGGGCGGCGTCCCCGAAGGTGACCTTGTCGAGCTTGGTGACGCCGTCGACCAGGCGGGCGATCTCCTCGCCGAAGTCGCGCTCCAGCTGGGTCAGGGTGTACTCGGTGTCCTCCACCGTGTCGTGCAGCAGCGCCGCGGCCAGGGTCGGCGGGGTCATGCCCAGCTCGGCCAGGATCGAGGCGACCGCCACCGGATGGGTGATGTAGGGGTCGCCGCTCCTGCGCTTCTGCCCGGCGTGCGCCTTGGCCGCCACGTCGAACGCCCGTTCGATCAGGCCGACGTCCGCCTTGGGGTGGGTCACCCGCACCGCGCGCAGCAGCGGGTCGAGCAACGGCGAGGTGCTCGACCCGCGACCGGAGCCGAACCTGGCGATCCGCGAGAGCACCCGACTGGTCGTGGGCAGCACCTCGGCCCCGGCGATCTGCCGGTGGCGGGCCTGGGGGCCGGGTCGCTGATCCCCCTCGGGGTCCGGCGAGACGGGCTCCGAGGCGTCCCCCGACCTGCCCTCCGAGGAGCCCTCCGGCGGATCCTCGGGTGCCTGCGCGGATCCGGGCCTCGAGTTGGACGCCGCGACCGAGGCTGGTCTGTCGGCCCTCTTCGACGCCGTGCCCGACGTCGAGGCGGACACATCGCCGGAATCGGACTCGCTCTCGCCCTCGGGCGACGTGGCGACCACTTCGGTCGCCACGGGCTGTCCTTTGTCGGCCATTTCCCGAGTGTACGAGGTCAGAGGCGCAGCAGAGCGCGCACCGGGCGGTGATCCAGACGGGATCGCCCACCGAGCGCCTCGAGCTCGATCAGGAAGGCGACCTCGGCGACCTCACCGCCGAGCCGGCGCACCAGATCGTCGGCGGCCTGGGCGGTGCCACCGGTGGCGAGCACATCGTCCAGGAGCAGCACCCGTTGGCCAGGGCTGATGCCGTCGGCGTGGACCTCGATCTCGGACTGGCCGTACTCCAGGTCGTAGGCGGCGCCGATGGTCGCGTGGGGGAGTTTGCCCTGTTTGCGCACCGGGACGAACCCGACTCCGAGTGCCACCGCCACCGGGGCCGCCAGGATGAACCCACGCGCCTCGATGCCGACGACGGCATCGACGGTGGGCCGCCCCTGCGCGTCGCGGTGCGGGGCGGCGAAAGCCTCCACGACCGCGGCGAAGGTGGCGCCGTCGGCGAGCAGCGGGGTGATGTCACGGAACAGGATGCCCGGGTTGGGATAGTCCGGGATGCTCCGGATCCAGGGCAGGATGTCGGCCTCCATGCCGGCCACCTCAGCGGCCCTTGCGCCGCGGTTGGCTCCGTTGCCCGCCCTTGCGGACCGCCTCCGGCCCGGACTCCTCGGGTTCGGCGGTGACCTCGGCGTCGGGGCCCACCCCCGCGGGCACTCCCCCGGCGGGTACTCCCCCGGCGGGTACTCCCCCGGCGGGTACGGCTTCGGGGCGGCGCGCGGTCTCGGCGCGGCGGCGCAGCACCCGCTGGGCCTGGGTCCTCACCTCGGGATCACGTTCGCGCAGCTGCGCCAGAAGCGGGGTGGCGATGAAGATCGAGGAGTAGGTCCCCGCGGCGATCCCGACGAACAGCGACAGCGCGATGTCCTTCAGCGTGCCCGCGCCGAGCAGGTAGGCCCCGATGAACAGGATGGCGCCGACCGGCAGCAGGGCCACCACGGAGGTGTTGATCGAGCGCACCAGGGTCTGGTTGACGGCGAGGTTGGCGGCCTCGGAGAAGGTGCGTCTCGTCGAGGACATCACGTGCTCGGTGTTCTCGCGCACCTTGTCGAAGACCACCACGGTGTCGTAGAGCGAGTAGCCGAGGATGGTCAGGAAGCCGATGACCGAGGCGGGCGTGACCTCGAAACCCACCAACGCGTAGACACCGACGGTGAGCATCAGGTCGTGCACCAACGCGACCAACGCGGCCAGGGCCATGGTCCAGGTACGGAAGTACAGCGCGATCACCAGGGCCACGAGGGCCAGGAAGACCACCAGGCCGATGACCGCCTGCCGGGTGACGTCGGCGCCCCAGGTGGGCCCGACGAAGTTGCGGGAGACCTGGTCGGTGCCGACCTTGTAGGTCTCGGCGAGGGCGGCCTGGACGGCGGGGAGCTCGGCGTCGGTGATCGCGTCGGCCTGTACCCGGATGCTGTCGTTGTTCAGCCGGCTGACCCGCACCTGGGTGGACGGCACCACGCTGTGGACCGCCTCCTCGCCGGCCACCTCGCTGGTGACCGACGTCCCGGAGATCCGGAATTCGGTGCCGCCACGGAACTCGATGCCGGGGTTGAGCCCGCGGAAGGCGACCGCGAACACGCTGATCAGCATGGCGGCGGCGGCGATGGCGTACCAGAGGCGGCGTCGGCCGACGAAGTCGATCGAGCGGCGCCCGGCGTACAGATCGTTCCCGAAGGCGGCGAAACTGGGCATCACTCGGCCTTCCCCTCGCCGCCGCGGGTGTCCTCACCGGGTGGTTCGGTGACGGTGCCGTCGCCGGGTTCGCCGTCCAGCACGGCCGTCGCCGTCCGGGCCCGACGTTCGGCGGCCGCCCGACGTTCGGCGATGGTCGATCCCGTCGCGGCGGTCGGGCGCGCCCTGGCGGGCGAGCGGACGGTGGCGCGGCCGGTGTAGTGGACGGCGCGCCCGAGGTGGGCGGCGTCGAACCCGGACAGCGTGTGACCGTTCCCGAAGAACTCGGTGCGCGAGAGCAGGGTGACCATCGGCTTGGTGAACAGGAACACCACCAGGACGTCGACCAGCGTGGTCAGCCCGAGGGTGAAGGCGAAGCCGCGGACCCCGCCGACCGCGAGCACGTAGAGGACCACCGCGGCGAGCAGGCTGACGGCGTCCGAGATCAGGATGGTTCGCCGGGCCCGCAGCCAGGCCTGTTCCACGGCCGTGGCCAGCGAGCGGCCCTCGCGCACCTCGTCCCGGA
>CAYYCE010000269.1:0-4857 GCA_964469635.1 uncultured Kineosporiaceae bacterium | reverse complement strand
AGACCCATACCGCCGCCGTAGGCGGCCATGTCGCCGGGCAGAGTGCCGCTCTCGGCGATCCCGACCAGGGCGTATGCCCCCAGCCCGATGGCGATGGCGACCAGCAACAGGGCCAGCTCGACATTGCGTCGGGTCCGGGCGGCGACGGGGGCGACGACGGCCATGGCGTCAGCGCCTGCCCGGCGGGCCCGGTGGGCCCATAATCACGGCGGTCACGGCGGTCACGGCGTCAGATCCCCGCAATCCACATAGCCGCCCGGGGTGGTCGAGGGCGTGGGGACCGCCACCATCAGGCTGGGCGAGGGGCTCGGGGACGGCGTGGGGGCCGAGGTGGGGACGGCTGCGGTCGAGGGACCCAACGCGACCGCGCGCGAGCCGGTGGGCGATCGGACCGCCGACGGCAGGCCGGCGCCCACGGCGGCCGAGGTGGCGGGCGACGGCCGCGTGGTCACGGTCGGCGAGGGGTTCGGCGAGGGAGAGGGGGAGGGCGAGGCCGCGGCCAGCCGGAGCGCCTGGCACCGCACCGCCAGATCGCGGTACGAGCCGACGATCTGGTCGGCCTTGTCCATGGTGCTCACCGAGATGCCCTCGAGCAACCGGTCGCGGGCGTAGTCGGGCAGGTCGGAGAGCTTCACGTCCCCGGCGACGGACCGGACCCGGGACAGGCTGAACGGGCCGAGATCCTGGGGCAGACCGCTGAAGACGGCGACACTGCCCTGGGAGGCGCCGACGAACAGTTGCCCGGTCACCCAGCGCCACGCCCCGAAGCCGCCCCCGAGCAGCAGCAGGACGGCCAGCACGCTGCCGCCGATCACGCGCCGCCTGCTTCGTGGAACCGCGGGGGGCGGATGTGAGTCCTCCTCGTCGCCGTCACCCACGGCGGTGAGGGCGGCGGCTCGTTCGGCCGCCGAGGCTCGACCGGCGGGCAGTCCCCGGCGCGGCTGGTGGAGGGAGGCGGCACCGACCACGAACGAGCCGGTGTCGCCCTGCGCGGCGTCCTCGATGACGTCGGCGACGATGCAGGTGACGTTGTCCGGCGCCCCGGCACGCAGTGCCAGTTGCACGAGGTTCTCGCAGGTGAGCAACGGGTCGGCCGACTCCGCCAGGGTGTCGCGCAGGGTCTCGGTGCTGACGACGCCGGACAGGCCGTCGGAGCACAGCAGGTAGCGGTCGCCGATCCTGGCCTCACGGATCGACAGATCGGGTTCGACGTCGTCCACCACGTCGGAGAGCACCCGCATCAGGACGCTGCGCTGCGGGTGGTGCTCGGCCTCGAACGGGGTGAGCCGACCCTCGTCGACCAGGGTCTGCACGAACGTGTGGTCCTTGGTGATCTGGACCAGCGCGCCCTCGCGCAGCAGGTAGGCCCGGGAGTCGCCGATGTGGGCCAGTGCCAGCCGGTTCCCGGTCCGCAGCAGCGCGGTGATCGTGGTCCCCATGCCGGCGAGGGCCGGCTCCTCGTCCACCCGGGTCAGCAGTTCGCGGTGGGCGGCGTACACGGCCTGGGCGAGATGGTCGAGGGCGTCGACGCCGTGGGACTCGTCGTCCAGCGGGGCCAGCTCGCCGATCGCCAGGGACGACGCGACGTCCCCGCCCGCGTGGCCGCCCATGCCGTCGGCGACCACGAGCAGGTGCGGCCCGGCATAGGCCGAGTCCTGGTTGTTGGCACGCACCAGCCCGACATCGGAGCGGGCCGCGTAGCGCAACGCGATGGCCAAGCCGGCTACCTCCGCAGCTCGAGGGTGGTGCGACCGATCCGAAAACCGTTTCCGGCCTCGATCGCGACGGGTGCTTCGATCCTGCTACGCCCCACGAACGTGCCGTTCGTCGACCCCAGATCCTCCAACATCCAGGTGCCCTCGCGCAGTGACAACTGAGCATGCCGATTCGAGGCGTAGTCGTCCTCGACCACCAGGGTGCATTCCGGGGCCCGTCCGATCAGGATCGGGACCTGGCCGAGGGCGATCGAGGTGCCCTTGAGCGACCCCGCCGTGACGACGAGTTGCCTAGGTGCGCTGCGCGACCCCTGCGGAGAGCCTCCCGGCGCCCCGGAACCGGCAGGGCCGGTGGGCGCCGACGTACGAGAGCGGGCGCGCGCCAGCCGCCCACGAGCGGAGGCCACCGGGGTCTCCTTGCGGCGCACCTGCATGCCGAACAGGTCCCGACGCAGTACCGCGACCACGGTCAGGACCATCAGCCACAGCAGGGCGAGGAACCCCAGTCGCAGCAGAGTGAGGGTCAGTTCGCTCATCGCTCGAGCGTCACCAGGGCCCGTGGTCGCCGAAAGACTCCGGCGAGGTCACCGAGGTGAGATCCCCGGGGTGGAAGACCATGCGGGTCCGGCCGATGGTGATCACGCTACCCTCCACCAACGTGCTCACCGGGCGCTTCGCGCCGTCCACGTAGGTGCCGTTGGTCGACCCGAGGTCGATGATCCGCGCCCGGCCGTCGGTGATGTGGATCTCGGCATGGCGGCGGGAGACCCCGGAGTCGTCGAGCATGACGTCGGTGTCGGTCCCCCGGCCGATCACCGTGACGGGCCGGGTGATCTGGTAGGCCTGACCGGCGATGTCCAGGCTGGGCCGGGTGTCGGCGCGGGATTCGGCGAGGGCGGCACCGGGCGGCGGCGGGTAGCCGGCGTCCCCCCCGGCGGGCCCACCGGGCTGGGACCACCCGCTCTGCGGGGGCGGCGGGGGAGCCGCGCGCCGACCGCCGCCCGAACCGGGGCCGGCCGGGCCCTCCACGGGCGCACCGGCCGCACGCCGTCCGGACGACGAATCGCCGCGCGAGGTCCGGCTGCGGACGCGGAACAGGCCGGTGTCGAGGTCTTCGGCCCGCTCGAACGCGACGTCGACCGGGCCGGCCAGGTGGTAGCGCTGGTGCCGGACGTAGTCGGAGACCACCGCCGCGAGCTCGTCGCCGAGGGCCTCCTCCCACTGCCCGAGGCGCTCGTGGTCGGCGGTGCCCAGCTCGACCACGAACGCGTTCGGCGCGATGGTGCGGTCGCGCGCCACGATGGCGGCCTTCTCGTCACACTCGCGGCGCAGCGCGCTGGCGATCTCCACCGGCTGCACCTCGCTGCGGAAGGCCTTGGCAAAAGCGCCGTTGACGGCGCGCTCGATGCCCTTCTCGAACCTGTCGAGCACTCCCACGCCGCACACCTCCCTCGCCCTCGCCGGCGCCCCCACGGGTACCGACAGCCAGCGTAACCGTGGCGGAGAGGGGGAGAGGAACCGAATCGGAGCGCGCCCTCGACGCGTGCTAGCCTGTCCCGCGCTCGCGCGAGTGGCGGAATAGGCAGACGCGCACGGTTCAGGTCCGTGTGCCCGAAAGGGCATGGGGGTTCAACTCCCCCCTCGCGCACGACAGGCGTCATCGAGGCAAAGGGTCTTCGACCAGCGGAAACACGGTCGGAGGCCCTTCCCTTGGGCCAAGACGGCGGTCACGTTCGTGGGCGTGCGCTCCTGATCAGTGCCGCTGACAGGTGGTCGCCGGCCGCGCCTCGCGGACATCTTCGGCCGTCAGGTGGACCTAGTGTCGGCGACAGCGCTGCACCATCGGTTGAAGTCCGCCGTCCTCGCGGAAGCGCAGCCGCCGTATCCGGCGTGAGCTTCTCCTGCTCGAGGAGCTGGCGAGGATCGGGTGCTGCGAGACGCCCTGCTGTGGAACTTCACGGTGCTCGGCGAAGCCACCGGCCAGCTGCCCGACGAGTTCACCGACCGGCATCCGCAGGTGCCTTGGCGGCAGCCCGCCCGGTTGCGAAACCGCCTCGTGCACGGCTACTGGTCGATCGACCTGGAGATTCTGCACACCACCACGCAGAACCAACTCCCCGACCTCGCTGCCGAGGTGCGTCGTATCCTCGTAACCCTGGCTGACACCGACACGTGACCGCCCCACTCCTCCTGACCCGCCCTGCTCTCACTGGCCCAGGCCTGCCTCCCGGGCCCGGACGATCGCCTCGGCGCGGTGGGCGAGCTGGAGCTTGCCGAGGATCGCGGTCACGTTGTTGGCGACCGTCTTGGGCGACAGATAGAGCCTCTTGCCGATCTCGCTGTTGGTGAGCCCGGCCGCGACACCGTCGAGGATCTCGCGCTCCCGCTCGGTGAGCTCCGGCCTCGATCGCGGTCCGGAACGCCGCCACCTCCACCGCGGCGGGCAGCACCGTCCGGGCGGGCACCCGCAGGTCGAGCGCCAGCCCGGCGTCCGAGGCGAGCCGCGCCAGGTGGAGCTCGAGCGCGCCGGCCAGCCCCAGCTCGTCGAGTGTCGGCGGGCGCAGCCCACCGACCAGCTCGCGAAGGCTCGTGATGACCTGGGCGGAGGCCTCCTTGGCGTTGCCGAGGTAGGCCGCGGTCTTGGCGTCCGACCGGCCCAGCTGGGATACCGCGGCATCCAGGTTGAGGCCCAGGCCGGTCAGCAGCGGCCCGAGCTCGTCGTGCAGGTCGCGGCGCAGCCGGCGGCGCTCCTCCTCGCGCGCGGTGACCAGCCGGTGGCGTGCGTCCAGGAGATCGGTGGTCAACGCCTCGGCCCGGACCGAGCCGCCGACCAGTTGGGCCAGCGTCGCGAGGACCTTCCGGTCCGGGTCGGAGAACGAGGTGAAGCCATGCCGTGGCGCGGCGGCGAGGTCTCCGACGGCTTCACCGTCGTGGACGAGCGGCCACGCCTCGACGGAGTCGGTCGGCTCGCCGTACGACGCCAGCACCCGGTCGCCGCGCCGCAGCGCGATGTAGGGGAGTCTCAGCATCTCCCCCGTTGCGCGCACCATGCTGTTCACGACGGCCGAGGGCGAGTCGAACGTGTGGACGGCCGAGCGGCGGACGATCGAGTCGATGGCCCACAACTCGTAGCGCTGCACCG
>CAYYCE010000268.1:0-4865 GCA_964469635.1 uncultured Kineosporiaceae bacterium | reverse complement strand
CCGGAGCCCGAACCGGAGCCCGAACCGGAGCCGGACACCGGACCGGTGGCGATCGTGGCGTCGATGCCGGTCCCCGGGGCCGCGCCGGTCGCCCAGACCGTCCCCGAGACCGACTCCGTCCCCGAGGCCGACTCCGTCCCCGAGGCCGACTCCGTCCCCGAATCGACACCGGCCGCGGAACCGGTGGTCGCCCCCGGGGCCGTCCCGGCCACTGATCTCGCCCCGGCCCCGGCCGAGGAGCCCGCCCGCGTCTCCGGGCGACCGTCCCGCGCAGTCGCCCTCGTCATGGTCGCCCTGGTCGTGGCCGCCGTCGGCCTCCTGGTGAGGGTGGTGCTGAGCTCGGACGGTTCCGGGACGTCCGGTGACGTCCGCCCGGCGGCGGTCGCGGCCTGGCACGAGGGCAACGCGGCGTGGGCCTCGGGGGACATCGCGGCCGTCTGCGACACCTTCGACGCCATCGGGCCCGAGGGCATGTGGGCCACCACCGAGATCTGCCTGGGCTCGGAGGGACAGGGTTACGAGGGCGCCTCCGACGAGCAGAAGAGCCAGCTGAAGGCGATGACCGTGGACCCGGAGGCGACCGAGCAACTCGCCGACGACACCGTCGTCATCTGGCTGCGCGACGCCCAGGTCGACGGCGTTCCGTCGCAGTACTTCGCCGAATCGGACGTGGCCGTCATGCGCCTGACCGACGGTGGGTGGCGCCAGATCGGGGCCCGCTACAGCGGCACCGTCGTGGGCACGGTGCCGGCACAGGTGCAGGCGCAGGAGAGTCCGCCGCCGTCCCGTTCGGCCGCCGTCTCGACGGATGGATGATCATCTCCACCCGACGCCGTAGAGTGGCCAAGTGACTACTTCGCGTGATAGGGACTGGGTCCTCCCCACTCTTGCGGTCTCGGTGATCGGGGCGGGATCCGTCGTCGGATTGGCGATGAGCGGCGGCTTGGTGGACGCCGGCGACGCATCGTTGGCGAGGACCCCGCCCGCCCGCAGTGAGCGCCCGGTGGCGTCCCCGACGGCCACCCTCGCCGCGGCCACGCTCACGAAGGCCACGAGCGCGGCGAGCACCCAGGTCACGCGATCGAGGGCCGCGGTGACGGCCCACGCGCCCATCCACAGCGCGGCGAGCCGGTCTGCCCCGCCCCTGTCGACGAGACGCCGTCCGGCGACCACGGCCGAACCCTCGCCGGAGCCCGTGCCCGCCCGCGTCGCGGCCCCGCCGGTCACCATCATCCTCGAACTCAACTCCCGCAACCGTCTGGTCACGGTCGCGGTCATCGACCCGAGGACCGGCACGGCGAGACCCGTCCGCCCGGCCCTGAAGAAGGCGACAACGGCGAAGACGCCGGCCCGGAGGACGACGACCATCAGGCCCGCACCGGCGAAGCGCCCGACCGTCGCCCCGGGCAGCACCACGTGGCGGCGGACCACGGTCGGCAACGCCTGAACGCACGTCCGGCTGCTTCTGCTGGGCGGGCGCCGCTGGGTAAGGTGGGTGGACGCTGCGACGAGCGTGCAGTGTCCGGTGTCGGGCCGCCCCATCACAGCGGTTCGGGCGCCGTCCAGGCCGAGCCGCGAGCGGCGATCCCGCTCCGGCGCGACGAAGGAGCGCGCGATGATCGATTCTGTCCCCAACGGGAGTACCGCTCCGGGCGAAGGGCCCGGTGAGGCGTCCGAGTTCGTCCAACTGCTGACTCCACAGGGCGCCCGGGTGCGCCCGCCGGAGTACCCCCTGGACGTCGACGCCGAGACTCTGCGCGGCTTCTATCGCGACCTGGTGCTGCTACGGCGCTTCGACGTCGAGGCCACCGCCCTGCAACGGCACGGCGAGATCGGACTGTGGGCTCCGCTGCTGGGCCAGGAGGCCGCCCAGATCGGCGCCGGCCGGGCGCTCGCCCCGCAGGACCACGCGTTCCCCACGTTCCGCGAACACGGCCTGACCTGGTGCCGGGGGGTCGAGCCGGCGCAGGCGCTGGCACTGTTCCGGGGCTCCAGCCTCGGGGGCTGGGACCCCGCCCGGTACAACCTGCACCTGTACTCGATCGTCGTCGGCTCGCAGGCCCTGCATGCCGCCGGCTACGCCATGGGGGTGCAGCGGGACGGCTGCGTGGGCACCGGCGACCGAGACCGGGACACCGCGGTGCTGGCCTGCATCGGGGACGGCGCCATGTCCCAGGGCGACGTCAACGAGGCCTTCGTCTTCGCCGGTGTATTCAACCTGCCGGTGGTGTTCTTCTGCCAGAACAATCAGTTCGCGATCTCCGAGCCGAACCAGCGGCAGACGCGGATCCCGTTGTACCGCAGGGCGTCCGGATTCGGATTCCCGGGAATCAGGGTCGACGGCAACGACGTGCTCGCGGTCCACGCCGTCGTCCGGCAGGCCCTGGACCGGGCCCGGCGCGGCGACGGCCCGACCTTCGTCGAGGCCTTCACCTACCGGATGGGCGCGCACACCACGTCGGACGACCCCAACCGGTACCGACCCGTGGGCGAACTCGAGCACTGGCAGAACCTCGACCCGATCGACCGGATGGCCGAGTACATGCGCCTCACCCAGACCGGCGACGACCACTTCTTCGGCGAGGTGGCTGCCGAGGCCGAAGCGCTCGGCGTCCGGATCCGCGAGGCCTGTCGATCCATCCCGGATCCGTTGCCGCAGAGCATCTTCGAGCACGTCTACTGCGAGCCCCATGCCCAGGTCGAGGCCGAGCGGGCCTGGTTCACGGAGTACCACGCCGCCCTCGAGCCCACGTCGCCGACCGGAGGTGCGCGATGACCGCGGAGGTGCTGACCATGGTCGGTGCGCTGAACGCGGGGCTGCGCCGGGCGATGGAGTCCGACCCCACGGTGCTGGTCATGGGCGAGGACGTCGGCACCCTGGGCGGGGTGTTCCGGGTCACCGACGGGCTGGCCAAGGACTTCGGGGACGAGCGTGTCATCGACACCCCGCTGGCCGAGTCGGGAATCGTCGGGACGGCGGTCGGTCTGGCGATGCGCGGGTACCGGCCGGTGTGCGAGATCCAGTTCGACGGGTTCGTGTACCCGGCCTTCGACCAGATCGTCACGCAGTTGGCCAGGATGCACTACCGCACCAGCGGTGCGGTCCGGATGCCGGTCGTCGTCCGGATCCCCTATGGCGGAGGCATCGGCGCCGTGGAGCATCACAGCGAGAGCCCCGAGGCCTACTTCGCCCACACGGTGGGGCTGCGGGTGGTCTCCTGTTCGAACCCCGCCGACGCCTATTGGATGATCCAGCAGGCGATCGCCTGCGAGGATCCCGTCATCTTCTTCGAGCCGAAACGCCGCTACTGGGACAAGGCCCCGGTGGACGTCGGGGCCACGCCACCGCCCCTGGACTCGGCCCGCGTTCTCCGGGAGGGTGACCAGGTCACCGTCGCCGCCTACGGCCCCATGGTGCGGACGGCGCTGGACGCCGCGGGCGCCGCCGAGGCGGACGGCATCTCGATCGAGGTCGTCGACCTGCGCAGTCTGTCGCCGCTGGACGTCACCACGCTGGTGGACTCGGTCCAGCGGACCCGCCGGCTCGTCGTCGTCCACGAGGCCTCGACGTTCGTGGGCATGAGCGCCGAGATCGCGGCCCGGATCGGTGAGGCCTGCTTCTACCACCTCGAGGCGCCCGTGCTGCGGGTCGGGGGGTTCCACACGCCCTACCCCGCCTCCCGGGTCGAGGAGGAGTACCTGCCCGACGTCGACCGTGTGCTGGACGCCGTGGATCGGGCGCTCGACTACTAGGCGGCGGGAAGCGCCGATCCGACACCAAGCGTGGTCCGAGAGGAAATGTCGATGCTGAAGGAGTTCCGCCTTCCGGATGCCGGAGAGGGCCTGACCGAGGCCGACATCGTCGCCTGGAAGGTCAAACCGGGCGACACGATCGCGGTCAACGATGTGGTGGTCGAGATCGAGACCGCCAAATCCCTGGTGGAGCTGCCCTGTCCGTTCGCCGGGGTGGTCAGCGAACTGCTGGTCACCGAGGGCCAGACCGTGGCGGTGGGCACGCCCATCGTCGCGATCATCACCGACGAGCCGGCCGCGCCGACCCAGGACGGTCTTGAACCGGCCGGCACCGCGGGCGGCCCGGCGGTGGGTGAGGGGGACCGGCAGCCGATGCTGGTCGGCTACGGGCCGCGGCCGGGTTCCACCACCCGGCGGGCCCGCCGTCGGAGTCCTGACGAGTCCGCCCCGGTGGCCTCGGCCCGTTCCCCCGAGCTGGAGGAACCGGCCAGGGTGGTGGCGGGGTTGTTCCGGCCGTTGGCCAAGCCGCCGGTTCGCAGGCTCGCCCGAGATCTCGGCGTGGATCTCAACACCGTCCCGGCGAGTGGGCGGGGGGGAGTGGTCACCCGCGAGGACGTCGAGGCGGCCGCCGCCCGGGCCCAGGCGGCCGCCGCCCGGGCCCAGGCGGCCGCCGCCCGGGCGCCGTCCGCGCCCTCGGCCGCGGTTGGCGCCGCGGCCGAGCCGCCGCGCCACGAGTCCCGCACCGCCGTCCGGGGGGTACGCAGGCTGACCGCCGAGGCCATGGTCGCCAGCGCCTTCACCGCTCCCCACGTGACGGAGTGGGTCGAGGTCGACGTCACCCGCACCGTGAAGCTGCTCGACCGGCTCGAGCGGGATCCTGCCTTCCAGGGTGCGAGGCTGTCTCCGCTGGTGATGGTGGCCCGGGCGCTGCTGCTGGCGGTCCGACGCCATCCCGGGATCAACGCGACCTGGGACGAGGCGGCTGCCGAGATCGTCACCAAGCACTACGTGAACCTCGGCATCGCGGCGGCCACCCCCCGCGGCCTGCTGGTGCCGGTGATCCGCGACGCCGACCGACTGTCGCTGCCGGATCTGGCCCGGGCGCTGACACT
>CAYYCE010000267.1:0-4866 GCA_964469635.1 uncultured Kineosporiaceae bacterium | reverse complement strand
TCGGTGGCGTCCGTGGTGTAGATCGACGAGGACAGCCCGTACCCGGGGGCGTTCGCCAGCGCGATCGCCTCGTCCAGTTCGGTGTATCCGGCGACGCCGACGATGGGTCCGAACGTCTCGGTCGTGAACAGCTCGTCGCCCGGGCGCACGCCGTCCACGATCACCGGGTGGTAGTAGAGCCCCGCGGCCGGGTCCCCGACGAAGGCCTTGCGAGGGTTGTCCGCCGTGATCCGGCCGACCCCGGTCGAGCCGTGCACGGTGTGGTGTGGGCCGATCCAGCCGAGGTATTCCCGGTACCGATCGGCGAACCGCTCGCTGAGCAGCGGACCCATGACCACCGATGCCGCACCCTCGCCTGCGGGATCGCCCACCGGCATCGCCTGTACCGCGGCGCTGAAGCGACGCACGAACTCCTCATGCACCGAGTCGTGAACGATCACCGTACCGAGCGAGGTGCATCGTTGCCCCGCCGTCCCGAACCCGCCGAACAGCGCCCCCTCGACGGCCAGATCCAGGTCTGCGGCGGGCGTGATCACCATGGGGTTCTTGCCGCCCAGTTCCAGGCACGGCGACTGCAGATGCCGCCCGCACAGTTCGCCGATCCGCCGCCCGACGTCGGTCGATCCGGTGAACCCGACCTTGTGCACCAAGCCCGCCTCGAGGACGGCGTCCAGCCCGGCCGAGGTGGCGGCACCGTCCGCGTGGACGACCGTGAGCAGACCCTCCGGCAGCCCGCCGGCGTGGAAGATCCGCGCCATGGCGTCCGCGCATGCGGCGGCGTACTCCGCGGGCTTCCACACCACGGCGTTGCCGGCCAGCAGAGCGGGCACCAGATACCAGGACGGCACCGCGACCGGGAAGTTCCCCGCGGTCACCACGGCGGCCACGCCGACCGGCACCCGGAACGTGAACAGCTGCTTGTCGGGCATCTCGCTCGGCACGGTCTGGCCGTAGAGTCGCCGTCCCTCGCCGAGGAAGAAGTCGCAGGTGTCGACGATCTCCTGCACCTCGCCGCGGGCCTCGGCGATCGGCTTGCCGACCTCGCGGGTCACCAGTTGCGCCAGAGCCTCGGAATTGGCCTCGACGAGCCGGCCGATGGCGGCGATCACCCGGCCGCGGATCGGGGCGGGGACGGCGGCCCACGCCCGCTGCGCCTGCGCTCCGGCGCGGGCGGCGGCGACGAAGGTCTCGGCACTCGCGAGATCGAGGCGGGCCACGACCTCCGAGGTGTCGGCGGGGTTGACCGAGTCGACGGAAGCGACGGCGGGGGTGGTGTCTCCGGGGACGAGGGAGCGAAGGGTCTGCATCCCCTCACGGTAGAGCCGGGCGTTCATGTACCATTTGGTACATGGGAACTGTGACGACGGTGACGACCCGGACGGCGGCAGCGCCGCCCGCGGTGTGGACGGTGCTGGCGGACCTGGACGCCTGGGCGGACTGGCTGCCCACGGTGGATCGGATCGAGGCCGAGCAGGAGGGCGAACCCCCCCGAGTGGGTGCGGCCTACCGGATCCGGCAGCCCAAGCTGCCGCCGGCGCGATGGACGGTGACCGACTGGTGTCCGGAGGAGCGCTTCACCTGGCGGTCCCGCTCGCCTGGCCTCACCGCGACGGCCGACCACCGACTGCGCCCGACCGGCGACGGCGGCACCGAGGTGGTCCTGACCATGACCTGGGCCGGCCCGTTCGCTCCGGTCGTCGGGCTGCTCTACGGCGGGATCACGCGTCGCTATATGCAGACCGAGGCGGCCGAGTTGGCCGAGCGGAGCCAGGCCATCGGGTGAGCGCCGGGGTGAGCGCCGGATGAACTCCGGACCGACCGCGCGAGAGGCGTTGCTGGCCAGGGCCGTCGTGTGGTTCGCCGAGAACGGGGTCGGCGATACCAGCCTGCGCACACTGGCGACCGCGCTGGGCACCAGCCATCGCATGCTGATCTACCACTTCGGTTCCCGCGAGGGGCTGCTCGGCGCCGTGGTCGAGACGGTCGAACGCGGTGAGCAGGAGGTCATGACTCGGTTCGCCGCCGAGTACGCCGACCCATTCGAGGCCGGCACGGCGTTCTGGGGGCATGTCGCCGACCGGGCGCAGATCTTTGCACCGCTGTTCTTCGAGCTGTCCGGAATGGCCATGCAGGGCAGGCCCTTCGCGGCCTCGCTCCGCGAATGGCTCGCCGCCGGCTGGATCGAGGCGCTGGCGGATTCCTATGGGAGGGCCGGCTACCCGGGCGAGCAGGCCGAGCGGCTGGCCCGGCTTTCGCTGGCCGTGGCCCGAGGGTTGCTGTTCGAGCTGGCGGCCACCGGCGACCGGGCGGCCGCCGATGCCGCCATGGCCGCCTTCTCGGACATGGTCGCCGCCTCGTGCCAACCGGTCGATCCGCCACCGTGACCGGGACCGCCTCGGACCTGCTCCAGCTCTCCCGGCGGCGCCTGGCCGGCCGCCTCCGGGCGCTCGGCTCGACCGACTGATGAGCTCGACGAGGTCGTCCCGACGGGCCCTGAGGAACTCGCGCTCCACGTCGTTGCCCGCCGCGCCGATGGCTCGCTCGTAGGCGGCTGCCGCCTCCTCCGCCCGTCCGAGCCGCCACAGCAGCTCGGCCCGGACCGACTCGCGCAGCGGCCCGAGATCCGAGCCGATCCCGTCGACCAGCCGCAGCGCCGCCTCGGCCCCCTCGACCTCGGCCACCGCCACGGCCCGGTTGAGCGCCACCGAGGGGGTCGGGGTCAGGGCCAGCAACCGGTCGTAGAGCGCGACGACGAGCGCCCAGTCGGTCGCCTCCGCCGTGGCCGCACGGGCGTGGACGGCGGCGATCTCGGCCTGCAGCCGGTAGGGCCCCGGGCCGGGGTAGCGACCCAGGCCGTCCAGGATCGCCAGTCCCTCGGCGATCTGCCCCGCGTCCCATCGGGTCCGGTCCTGGTCGGCCAGCCGCACAAGCCGGCCCTCGCCGTCCGTGCGGGCCCGGCGCCGGGCGTCGGTGAGCAGCAGCAGGGCGAGCATGCCTCGCGCCTCCGGCTCGTCCGGCAGCAGGCCGACGAGCAGTCGGGCCAGGCGGATCGCCTCGGCAGCCAGGTCGGGGCGCGTCAGGTCCGGCCCGGAGGTCGCCGTGTGGGCCTCGGTGAAGATCAGATAGACCACCGCCAGCACCGCCGCCAACCGGTCCGGAAGCTCCGCGGCGCGGGGGATCCGGTAGGGCACGCCGGCATCGCGGATCTTGGCCTTGGCGCGCACGATGCGCTGCGCCATCGTCGATTCGCTCACCAGAAAGGCCCGCGCCACCTCCGCCGTCGTCAGGCCGCACAGCAGCCGCAGGCTCAGCGCCACGCGGCTCGCCCCGGCCAGCGCAGGGTGACAGCAGGTGAAGATCAGCCGCAGCAGGTCGTCGGCGATCGAGTCGTCGAGGAGGGCGTCCACGGGATCCTCCGGCGGCGGGTCGGTCAGCAGGGCCCGACGGTGGCGATCGAGCCGGGAGGAGTCCTTGCGCAGCCGGTCGATCGCCCGGCGCCGGGCAGTGGTGATGATCCACCCGGCGGGGCTCGGGGGCAGGCCGTGGGTGCTCCAGTGTTCGAGGGCGACGCCGAAGGCGTCCTGGACCGCGTCCTCGGCGAGGTCGAGATCACCGAGGACGCGGGTCAGTGCGGCGACGGCGCGGCCGTACTCACGGCGGTAGATGGCCGCGATCTCCGCGGGGTCGGTCACGCTCACGAGGGCTGATTCGTCACGTCCTGGTCATGGGGCGGGTGTTCCCGGACCGGGCGCACCTCGATCGGCAGCGTGGTGATCGACGCCAGCCTCCCGGCCCAGTCGAGGGCGGCGTCCAGGTCGTTCGCCCGCAGCAGGGTGAACCCCCCGATGTGCTCCCGGGCCTCGGCGAACGGTCCATCGGTGATCAGCACCTCGCCGTCCGCCGGGCGCACCACGGTGGCAGCGGAGGGTGGGTACAGGCCTGCCGTGTGGACCAGCGCTCCCGCCTCCTCCATCTCCCGGCGGAGCGCAGCCACCCGTTCCATGATCGGCCCGAGGATCTCCGGCGGCGGCGGTTCGCCGTCCGGCTGATACATGGTGAGCAGGTACTGACGCATGTCATCCCCCTTCCGGGATCGGGTTACACCTGCCAGACGAACGGCGAGGCGCCGGATCGACACCAGGTCCGCCGATTCTCGGCCAGGAGCGCCGTACCCTGGTGACTTGTGATCGAACCGACGACCGGTCCACTGAGCCTGGACCATGGCCGCATCGCCTACCAGGGCGAACCCGGGGCCAACTCCGATGCCGCCTGCCGCGAGATCTACCCCGCGCTGGCACCCCTTCCGTGCCCCAGTTTCGACGACGCCTTCGAGGCCGTCGACTCCGGGCTGGCCGAGCTGGCGATGATCCCCATCGAGAACTCGATCGCCGGCCGGGTCGCCGACATCCACCACCTGCTGCCCGAGTCCGGGCTGTTCATCATCGGCGAGCACTTCGCCCCGATCCACTTCCAGCTGATGGGATTGCCGGGGGCGGATCCGGGAGGCATCCGCGAGGTGCGCAGCCACATCCACGGCCTGGGGCAGTGTCGCCGCATCGTGCGCGAGCACGGCTGGACGTCGCACGTCTCGGACGACACGGCCGGTGCGGCACGCGAGGTGGCCGAGCTCGGCGACCCCAGGGTCGCGGCGCTGGCCCCGCGTCTGGCGGCCTCGCTGTACGGGCTGGAGATCCTGGTCGAGGACGCCGAGGACGAGCACCGCAACACCACCCGGTTCCTCACCCTGGCCCGCGAGCCGCACGAGTACGCCCCGGACGACGGGCCCATGATCACCACGTTCGTGTTCCGGGTGCGCAACGTTCCGGCCGCGCTGTACAAGGGTCTCGGCGGTTTCGCCACCAACGG
>CAYYCE010000266.1:0-4878 GCA_964469635.1 uncultured Kineosporiaceae bacterium | reverse complement strand
CCAGCACCACCACGCCCGGGCATGTCGAACGGTCCCACACCCACCTCGCGCCCACGTCTGCCTTCCGAGACGGGGGATCCGTTGACCTCCATCCTGGGGATCGGGGGGTTGCGGTGCCGTGCGCCGGGACTCCGAACGGCCTACGGAAACCTGACGATCGGCTGCCGCAGCCGGATGTCCCGGTCGGCGTTGGGACTCAGGCCGGGATGCGCAGGAACAGCGACAGCGACCCGTCGGTCAGCGCCATCAAGGTGGCGATCGTCAGCATCACCCGGGCGTGGATGAACCGCTCCCGGTCGAGTTGCTGCGACGGCAGCGGGAACAACAGGTCCGCCAGCTGCCTCGAGCGCCACAGGTCGTAGCCGAACGCCTGGGAACCACCGTGGTCGACCGCGAACCGGTTCGACGACAGCGTGGTTCCGGTCACCTGGTTGACCATCACCCAGGCCTCCTGATGGTGCCCCTCGAGCACCGAGACGCTGTCCGGCGCCTTCCGCTCGAGCAGGTCGAGGATCTCGCCGCGCCCGGCGAAGTAGTCCTCCGACCGGCTCCGCAGGACCAGCCCCGCCCCCAGCACCCGCAGGTAGTGGTCCCGGTTGAAGTCGGCGTCGAGGATCGCGCGGCACAGCCGCTTGTGGTCCTCCACCAGCGCCGGGTCGATCATGCAGTTCAGCACGGCGTGCAGCCCGTCGATCGCCCCGCACCCGACGTCGCCGGCGTGTTCGATGTTGTCGCGGTGCCCGCCGGGCGAGAGGCCGAGCCGCAGGTAGGACTCGATCATCATCTCGGCGTCGCCGGTGAAGGTGCCCCGGGTCAGGTCGTCCTTGTCGACCCCGAGCCGGTAGGCCAGCGCCACCCCGGGAGCACCACCGGGTCCCTGCGGTCCGAGCGAACCCTCGTCGAGCCGGGGGTCGTGCCGCCCGTCGATGCAGCGGGTCTTGGCCCGCTCGCCCACCGGGACGTAGTACCGGTCGAGTGCGGCGACGATCGCGGCCGACCCGGTGGACCCGATGGACCCGGCGTGGGCGCTCGCCGACAGGCCACCGGGCCAGGACCTGTCCGACAGCGTGCCCAGCGCCAGCGTCCGCGCCGGGTCGGGCTCGGAGAACCGGAACGTCCGGGACACGGACCCGGGGGACGACGCGACGATGCTCACGGTGACCGCCTTCCTGGCCGCGGCCTCGGTGGCGCGGATCGGTGGGTGCAGCGCGTCCAGCTCGGCGGCGACCGCCTCGACCATGGACTCGGGTGCGTCGTAGCGCGGTGCGCCGGGGACGGGCCAGTGGACCACGACGTCGGTGAAGGCCAACTCGGCGGCCCGGCCCACGACGTCCCGGAACCGCTCGATCGAGACCAGCGAGAAGGTGGGGGCGGCGTCCACCGAGAGCATCCGGTCGATCGGCGGGGACCCGACCTCCGCGTGAGCCTCGTCGAACCGGTCGACCAGGGCGGCCACGCCCCGCCACCACTGCTCGTCATCGGCCGCCTCGGACAGCCGGGGCCCGGTGGTCGCCCACCCGGTGCCGTGCCGCAGCGCCAGCCGCATCAGCCGGGGGCCGTTGGCGGCCACCACGAACGGCAGCCGGGGCCGCTGCAGGCAGCCCAGCGTCGTCTCGGCGTCCCGGGCGCTGTAGAACTCCCCGTCGTGGCTGGTCAGCGGGCGGGTCAGGACCGCGTCCAGCACGTCCACGAACTCCTCGAGCCGCCGGGCGCGTTGCGCGGGGGCCAGTTCGGGACCACCCAGGACGACGGCGTCCGACCCGGTGCCGCCGGCGCCGATACCGAGCACGGCGCGCCCGCCGCTGACGTCCTCCAGCGCCGCGAGCTCCTTGGCGAACGGCACCGGATGGCGGAAGTTCGGTGAGGCCACCCAGGTTCCCAGCGGGATCCGCGAGGTGGCGCCCGCCGCCGCGACGAGGGTGGGAATCGTTGCCCCCCAGGGCATCCCGACGAAAGGATCCCAGGTGAGGTGATCGTAGGTCCAGGCGTGGTCGAACCCGAGAGTCTCGGCGGCCCGCCACATCGCCCGCTGCCTCGGCCACCGGCGCATGGGCAGCACCACGATCCCGACTCGCACGCGCCCACGGTAGTGGGCGCCGGTCGTGCCCGGTCGCCACCACGGGCGCGTCGGCGCCGACGCGTCTCGTGCGGGGGGGCCGCGCCGGTCGTAGGCTGTGGGCGCCGCGCCGCGGGTCCGGCGGTACGGCGCCCATCCCTGACCAGGAGCGCGATCTGCCCGAGTACCTGTCCGAGCGCCCCGTGTGGCTGGCGTTCACCGTGCTCCTCGTCGTCGCCCTGGCCCGCGGCCAGGGCACGTACTGGCTGGCGCGAGTCTCCGTCGGGCAGACGACCAGACGCCTGGCGCCGCGGGAGGAGACCGGCCGGATGGCCGCCGTGCGCCGCTGGCTGGACGGGGACTCGGTGACGCGCGGCCGCGGGGTGGTCACCCGGTGGGGACCCGTCGCGATCCCGTTCTGCTACCTGACGGTGGGGTTCCAGACCGTCGTCCTGGCCTCGGCCGGGGCGCTGCAGATGCCGTGGGGGCGGTTCACCCTGGCACAGGTTCCGGGGGCGCTCGCCTGGGCGCTGATCTACACCACCATCGGCTGGGCCGCCTGGGAGGCGGCCCTGGCCGCCGCCGCGGGGCGTCCCCTGGCCCTGGCCGCTGTGTTCGCGGTGCTGCTGGTGGTGCTGGCCACCCGGTTGGGGCGCCGTCCCCGGCGGTAGGTCCGCGGCCCGATACCGCCTAGCGTTGGGCGGGTGAGCAGGTCAGCGTCCTCGCCGGGCACCCACGCGCGCCGCAGCCTGGCCGATGAGCTGCGGACCTGGGACGACGGGGCCATCGCGACGCTCCTGCAGGCACGCCCGGACCTGGCGGTCCCGCTGCCGCGCGACCTGGCCGCGCTCGCGCACCGCGCCACGCAGCGACCCAGCGTGCAGCTGGCGGTCGACGGTCTGGACCTGGCCGCGCTCCAGGTGCTCGAAAGCGTCGCAGCGCTGCCGGATCCGGTCGCGGCGCAGCAGGTCGGCGCCGCCTGGGGCGCCGACGCCCGCCCGCAGCTGGAGCGGCTGCGCGCCCTGGGCCTGGTCTGGGGAGGCGTGGACCGGCTGATCCTGGTGCGCGCCGCGCGGGACTGTCTCGGGCCCCATCCGGCGGGTCTTGGGCCCCCGCTGGGTCCCCCGGCCGCGCAGTGGGCCGACCCGGACCGGCTCGGCGCCCTTCTCGAACAGGCCCCGGACGGCGTCCGCGTCGTCCTGGACCGGCTCGCCTGGGACGGCCCGTTGGGACGGCTTCCCGGGGCCGACCGTGAGCCTGACGCCGCAAGCGCGCGCCCGCTCGACTGGCTTCTCGCCCGCGGCCTGCTGGCGAGCGCCGACGCCGACCACGTGGTGCTGCCGCGGGAGATCGCGCTGGCGCTTCGGGGCGGACGCACCCATCGCACCCCGGGCGCCACCCGCCCCGAACCGGCGACCCGGTCGGCCGCCGACGCCGACCACCGCGCCGGCCGGGCCGCCGCGGAGGCGGTGCGGCTGGTGGAGGCCCTGATCCACCTCTGGGGCGCCACACCCCCGGCCGTTCTGCGTTCCGGCGGACTCGGCGTGCGCGAGCTCAGGCGAACCTCCGCGGGGCTGGAGGTCGACGTCGCCGTGACCGCCCGGATCGTCGAGATCGCCCACGCCGCCGGGCTGATCGCCGACGACGGCGAGATCGATCCCCACTGGCTGCCCACCCCGGACGCCGACCTGTGGCTGGCGCGCGAGGTCCCGCAGCGCTGGACCGCGCTGGCCCAGGCCTACCTGGCCACCGCCCGCTGCCCGCACCTGGTCGGTGAGCGGGACGCGCGGGGCGCGGTGCACAACGCCCTCGGCCCGGAGCTGACCCGATCGGCCGCCCCGCAGGTACGCGCCTGGCTGCTGCGCACGCTGGCCGCCGTGCCGGCCGGCCTGGCGGTCGGCGTCGAATCGCTCACCGACCAGCTCACCTGGTCGGCGCCGCGACGGGCGACGGCCACGCGGCTGCAGCTGCTGCGCTCGGCCGTCGCCGAGGGGACCTGGCTGGGCCTGCTCGGCACGGGTCCCGGCGGCCACGTCGCCGTCGCGGGGTACGCCCGGGCCTGGCCGGAGGCGGCCGAGCCCCCCGGACCCGTCGAGGTGGCGGCGCGGGCCGGCGCGGAACTGGCTGCGCTGCTGCCCGACCCGGTGGACCACGTGCTGCTGCAGGCCGATCTGACGGCCGTCGCCCCGGGCCCGCTGGATCGCCGGGTCGAACGGGAGTTGGACCTGCTCGCCGACGTCGAGAGCCGGGGCGGGGCCACGGTCTTCCGGTTCTCGCCCGAGTCGGTACGCCGGGCGCTGGACGCCGGGCGCGGCGGCGACGACGTGCTCGCCTGGTTGCGGGAACACTCCAGGACCCCCGTCCCCCAGCCCCTCGAGTACCTGGTGGCCGACGCGGCGCGGCGGCACGGCCGGCTGCGGGTGGGGACCGCTCACGCGTTCGTCCGCAGCGACGACGAGGCCGTGCTGAACGAGGTGCTGGCGGACCGACGCGCGGGCGTGCTGCGGCTGCGCCGGCTGGCGCCGACCGTCCTGGCGGCCCAGGCGGATCCGGGCACCGTGCTGGAGGTGCTGCGCGCGATGGGCCTGTCACCGGCCGCCGAGGGCCCCGACGGTGCGACGGTCCTGGCCGCGCCGCCCGTCCGTCGCACCGGGTCCCGCCGCCGCACGGCGGTGGCCCTGCCCACGCCGCCGTCGCCCGGCAGGCGGTCGCTACTGGCCGCCGCCGCCGCGCTGGGCTCGTCCGACGACCCGCCCGCGGACGAGCCCGCCGACGCGCCCGCCGGCGAGCCCGCGGGCGAGCCCGCCGGCGGGGACGCCCCC
>CAYYCE010000265.1:0-4892 GCA_964469635.1 uncultured Kineosporiaceae bacterium | reverse complement strand
CCTCGCCTCGAGCCTCGCCTCGAGCAGCGTCCACGGCAGAGACAGCGGGAACGCCCCACCGGATTCCTCCCGCCAGCGGAGCCGATCCAGCGTCGGGACCGCGTCGCCATCCTCCGTCGCGGCCAGCGCCAGCAGTGGTGACAGCAGCCGCGCGGTCAGCCCCAGGTGCACCGCCGACGCCGCGACCCGCACCTCGACCGCATCGATCGGACGGCCTGCGGCCAGGGCGAGCCGCGCCCCCGCCACCCGCCGGCGGGCCACGCCGTCGTCCGCGATGGTGCTCAGCGGGGACCAGCCCTCCCCCGGCGGCTCGTCGGGATCATGGACGTCGACGGCGAAGAACGGGCCGAGCGCCGCCAGCCGCTGGATCCGCCGCCCCGCCTCGGGCTCGCTCCGCGCCACCCCGCACCGTCCGGCCGGGTCAGCCGGTCTCGTGGACGTCGACGAGCCAGGGTGCCCGGCGCCGCACCTGCCCGGCCAGCAGACCGTGCAGGGTCATGGTGGCCGCGGGACATCCGTGACAGGCCCCGTGCGTGCGCACGGACACGACACCGTCGCGGGCCCCGACGAGTTCGATGCCGCCGCCGTGGGCGGCGGCCGCCGGACCCACGACGTCCACGATCGCCTGTCGGGCGATCCGCGCCAGCACCGCGTCCCGCGCCGACGGGCCGGCGGCACCGAGCCGCTCGGCGTGATCGGCGACGGTGAGTTGCACCGCCCGGCGGACGGCGGGCGCCGCCTGGGCCCAGGTCCGCCCGGCTCCGAGCGTGGTGAGGATCCCGGTGTCGAGGACGGCGAAGGCGCTGAGCGCACCCTCGTCGACCAGCCGCCGCAGGGGTTCGGCCGCCGCCAGAGACTCGGCGTCCGCCACGGGATCGTCGGCCACGCCCTGGGACCGCGACGTCGCCAGGGCGTGGGTGACGCGCCAGAGCAGGACGTCGCCGTCCTCGGTGGTCTCGGGATGCAGCGGGATCACGCCGGTGGCGCACCCCGGCGCCCCCGACGGCGATTCCGTGGACACTGCCGTGGACGCCGGCCGGGGCGCGGGCCGACGGGTTCGGCCGAGGAGCATCAGGTCACCGCCAGGGTGACCATGCGCGCGAGGTAGGCCATCCCCCAGGCCAGCGCCGACATGTAGACGAAGGCGACGATCGGCCAGCGCCACGAGTTGGACTCGCGTCTCATCACGGCCAGGGTGGAGACGCACTGCATCGCGTAGACGAAGAACACCAGCAGCGCCACGACGGTCGGGGCGGTGAAGATCCTCTCCCCGGCGTGCGGGCCGTCGGTGTAGGTCAGCCCGCGCAGGGTGTCCTGCGGGTTCTCGACGTCTTGGGCGGCGACCACCTGACCGATGGTGGAGACGAACACCTCCCGGGCCGCCATCGCCCCGACGAGACCGACGTCGATCCGCCACTCGAAGCCCAGCGGCGCGAAGACCGGCTCCAGCGCGCGGCCGACGTCGGCGGCGTAGCTGTGATCGAGCACGTACGCCGAGGCCTGGGCCTCGGACATGCCCGCCGTCTCGCCCGACCGCCCCGGGAAGCTCAGCAGGGCCCAGAGAACGGCGCTGACGACCAGGATGATCGTGCCGACCTTGCGCAGGAACACCCGCACCGCGCTCCCCACCGACGCCGCCACGGTGCGCAGCGACGGCAGTCGGTAGGGCGGTAGCTCGAGGTAGAACGGCAGGCCTCCGCGGCGCAGCACCGTCGACTTCAGCACCAGGGCCGCGACCAGGGCCGACACCCCCCCGGCGAGGTAGAGCAGGAAGAGCGTGAGCCCCTGCAGCCCGAACGGACCCCAGCGGGCGTCGCCGGGGACCAGCAGCGCCACCAGCAGCAGATACACCGGCAGCCGAGCCGAGCAGGCCATCAGCGGCGCCGACAGCATCGTCGCGATCCGGTCCCGCGACGAGGGCATCGTCCTGGTCGACATGATCCCCGGGATCGCGCAGGCGACCGAGGACAGCATGGCCACGAAGGCCCGCCCGTCGAGCCCGCTGAGGGCCATCACCCGATCCATCAGGAACGCGGCCCGGGACAGGTAGCCGACCCCCTCCAGGAGCGAGACCAGCAGGAACAGCAGCGCGATCTGCGGCAGGAAGACCAGGACGCCGCCGACCCCGCCGATCAGCGCCGTCCCGACGAAGTCGGCCAGGACCGAATTGCCGATGTGCTCGCTCACGACGCCGCCGAGCCGGCCGAAGGCGCCCTCGATCCCGTCCATGGCGGGCGCGGCGACCGTGAAGATCGTCTGGAAGAACAGGAACATCACCAGGAGGAAGACCAGTACACCCCACACCGGGTGCAACAGCACCCGGTCGATCCCCCGGGTGGCCGCCGAGGCCATGGCCGGGCGATAGCCCGCCCGGTCGACCACAGAGGCGATCCAGCCCTCGAGCTCATTCGGGTCCTGCACCGGCGGCGGCACCACCGCGGCCGGCCACGTGGACCAGTCCAGCATGTGCTCGCGCAACTCCGGGATGCCGCGGCCGCGATGCCCGACCACCTCGAAGACCGGCACCCCCAGCGCCGCGGCCAGGGCGTCGACCTCGAGTCGGCCGCCCCGGGAGCGCAGTTCGTCCATCATCGTCAGCGCCACCGAGCACGGCGTGCCGGTCGCCAGGGCCTGCGCCACCAGGGACAGCGAGCGCCGCAGCGTCGTGGCGTCGACGACGACGAGCAGGGCGTCCGGTGGCGGAGTGCCCTCGAGCCGGCCGGCCAGGTGGTCGGTGACGATCTCCTCGTCCGGGCTCACCGGGGTGAGCCCGTAGGTGCCCGGCAGGTCCACGACGCTCACCGCGGTCGGCCCCGAGCCGAGCCGACCCACCGACCTGGTCACCGTGACGCCGGGATAGTTCGCCGTGCGGACCCGCAACCCGGTCAGGTGGTTGAAGACGCTGGACTTGCCGGAGTTGGGACAGCCGATGAGGGCGATGCCGGCCGCGGCCGAGGCGATGGCCCCCGTCCCACCGCCGTGACAGGCCTCGGAGCTCACGGCAGCGCCACGGCGGTGATCCAGGCTGCCTCGGAGGGTCGCAGGCACACGTCGCTCTCCCCCACCCGGTAGATCGTCGGGCTGCCCAGTGGTGCCCTGCGCACGCAGTCGACCGCGGCGTCCACCCGGAACCCCAGGTCGTACAGGCGCTGGGCGACGGGGGCCGGCGTGGCCTCGTCCAGACCGATCACCCGAGCGCGGTCGCCCCGGTTCAGCGCCGTCAGGCGAATCGCGCCCGCGGCCGCACCCGGAGACCTCGTCCCGTCCTGATCCGTCATCCCGTCCTGATCCGTCATCACGTTCTCCTGCGCACTCCATCGGACCCGCGGTGCCCGCCACGGTCAGGAGGTTAGCCAACCCTAACCTCGCCTGGCCGGGCTCATGGTCCCGACGGCTCCCTCGCTCCAGAACGCCACAACGGACATAGGCACGGTAATCGTCGTCAAACGTCACTATGACGGCGACTTGGGCTGACGCCGGGAGACCAGGGCGTTGCGGGCGAAGATCTGCTGCTCGGTCACCGCACGTTCGGCCCGGCCCCGGCCGATGAAGCTCAACGCCCAGTGCATCAGCGTCGTCACCCGCTGCTTGAAGCCGATCAGGTACACCAGGTGCAGCGCGAGCCAGGCCACCCAGGCGGCGAACCCGCCGAACTGGAGGCCGCGCACCGAGGCCACCGCGCTGAACCGCGAGATGGTGGCCATGCTCCCCTTGTCCGTGTACACGAACTCCTCGCTCGGCACGGCCTCCGGCGCCGCGGCACGCCCCTCGGCGACGGCGTCGAGCCGGCGAACGATCTGCCGCGCCGCGTGACGCCCACCTTGGATCGCCAACTGCGCCACCCCGGGGTAGTTCCGCAACGAGATCATGTCGCCGACCGCGAACACCTCGGGATGCCCGGGCAGGGTGAGGTCGTCCTGGACGGCGATCCGGCCTCCCCGGTCGAGTCCCGCACCGGTCTGCTCGGCGAGCGGGCGCGCCAACCCCGAGGCCTGAACCCCCGCGGCCCACACCTTGGTGAGCGCCTCGATCCGGCGGCGTTCCCCCGGGCGGTCGACGTCCTCGATCTCGAGGCCGGTGCCGTCGACGCCGACCACGCGCACGCCGAGTCGAACCTCGACGCCGATCCGCCGCAACCGCCGCTGGGCCCGGTCACCCAGCCGGTCGCCGAAGGTGGTCAGCACCGACGGCAGGGCGTCGATCAGGATCACCCGGGCCCTGGTCGGGTCGATGCGCCGGAAGTCGCGGGCCAGGGTGCGCCGCGACAGCTCGGCGATCTGCCCGGCCATCTCCACACCGGTCGGCCCGGCGCCCACGACGACGAACGTCAGGGCCCGCTCGATCTCCTCGGGCGTCTCGGCCAGTTCGGCCACCTCGAAGGCGCCGAAGATCCGGCCCCGGAGCTCGAGGGCGTCGTCGATGCTCTTCATCCCGGGGGCGAACTCGGCGAAGTGGTCGTTGCCGAAGTAGGACTGTCCCGCCCCGGCGGCCACGATCAGCGAGTCGTAGCCGGTGACGGTCTCCCGGCTGAGGTCCTCGGAGGATCGTTGCAGCCGCGAGGTCACCGTCCGGGCGGCCAGATCGAATCCGGTCACCTCGCCGAGGATCACCCGGGCGTTCTGCTGCCGGGCGAGGACCTCCCGGGTGCTGGGAGCGATCTCGCCCTCGGACAGGATCCCTGGAGGGTGGTGTCCGGGCGTGTCTGGCCGTGATCCATTCAGTCCCTACGCGGATGGGTTGGATGTGAAGCCGCAGGTGCAACCAGACGATCGGCAGCAGGGGTGGCTGACTCTCGACAACGCGGCCAGGATCTACCCCGCGGCCCTTTCAGAGTGGTCGCCGGACGTTTACCGGCTCTCGGTGACTCTCAAGGCGCGCATTCGCATCTCCGC
>CAYYCE010000264.1:0-4925 GCA_964469635.1 uncultured Kineosporiaceae bacterium | reverse complement strand
AGCGGCCCTCGCGCACCTCGTCCCGGATGCGTTCGAAATAGACGATGAACGAGTCCGCGGTGATGCCGATGGCCACGATCAGACCGGCGATGCCCGGCAGGCTCAGCCGGTAGCCCTGCCGCCAGCCGAGCAGCACCACCACGCCGTAGGTGAACAGACCGGCGACGGTCAGGCTCAGCACGGTGACCGAGCCGAGGGCCCGGTACTGCATCAGCGAATAGAGCACCACGAGCACCAGGCCGATCACGCCGGCCAGCAGGCCGTTCCGCAACTGCTCGTCCCCCAGGGTCGCGGAGATCTGGCTCTCGGTGGCCACCTGGAACGAGATCGGCAGTGCGCCGAACTTGAGCTGGTTGGCCAGGGCCTGGGCCGAGGCCTGGGTGAAGCTCCCGGTGATCTGGGCGCGCCCGTCGGAGATCACCCCGAGGGTTCGCGGCGCCGAGATCACCTGGTTGTCCAACACGATCGCGAACTGGTTGCGGGGCTCCTTGAGGTTGATCAACCGGGCGGTGACCTTGCCGAACTCGTCGGCGCCCTTGCTGTCGAACTCCAGGTTGACCTGCCAGTTGTTGGTGGTCTGTCCCTGCGAGGTGACCTCCAGGCCGGCGCTGGCCCCGGAGACGTCCTTGCCCTTCACCTCGACCGGCCCGAGGGCGTACTTGATGCCGCCCTCGCCACAGGCGACGAACGGCTTGGTCGGGTCGTTGGCCTGATTCTGTGCCTTGGCCCGGCCCGCGGCCGTGGTGCAGTCGATACCACCCCACACCTTGGCGAGGTCCTCGGTGAGCCAGGCCTGGTCGCTGGCGTCGGTCGGCGTGGGCGACGGCGTGGCGGCCGCCGAACCGGCCGACGGCGTGGCGGGCGACGCCGAACCGGTCGGCGTCGACGTGGGCGTGGTGGCGGCCCTCAGGCCCCCACCACCGGTCGAGGAGGACGCGCTCGCCCCGGAGGGGGCCGACGCGCCGGCCGCCGGCGTGGCGGGCGACGCCGAACCGGTCGGGGACGCCGTACCGGTCGGGGTGGCGCTCGGCTCCGGTGAGGTGACCGTGGGCGCCTGCAGCGTGATCACGGGGCGGAACTCCAGCGCGGCGGACTTGCGGATCGCCTGTCGCGTCGCCTCGTCCACGTTCTTGCCGGGCAGCGAGACGACGATGCTGTCGCTGCCCTGGGTGGTGATCTCGGCCTCGGTGAACCCCGAGCCGTTGACCCGCTGCCGGATGATCTTCACGGCCTGGTCGATGGTGGCGGGGGTGATCTGACCCGTCTGGCCGGCCTGGGGCACGGCCTTGAGGACCATCTCGACGCCGCCGGCGAGGTCCAGGGCCAGCTTCGGCGTCCACTGGGCGCTGCTCCAGGCGACGCCCGCGGCGATCAGCCCGTAGAGCAACGCGATGATCGCCGACAACGCCCCGAGGGATCGCCAGGGGCGGGAGTAGGTACGAGCCACGCGTCTCTTCTCTCGGGTACGTGCGGAGGGCCCGCGCTCAGGCGGGCTCGTCCGTGGAAGTGGAACTCCGGGAGCTGGGCTCCGAGGTTTCGAACGCCACGGACTCGGAGTCGTCGGCGGCCACGGCGTCGCCCGGTTCCGCAGCCGGCGCCGGGTTGACGATCCGCATCACGGCACGCCGGTCCCACCGCGACAGCTGGCCGGGGGACGCCTCCACGGTGACGACCTCGTCGTCCAGGGCGGTGACCGTCGCATACAGGCCGGAGGCCATCATCACCTCGGCCCCGGGGCCCACCTCCCGCTGAACCCGCGCCATGTCGCGCCGTTGCCGGTTGCCCCGCTGAAAGATCAGGAATGCGATGAACAGCAGGGCGACGAGAAACAGAATGCTCGGATCCACGCGGCGAGTCTAGCCCCGCTCCCCGGGTGGCCCGTCGAACAGTTCGGGCTGGACGACGCCGTCCGGCTGGGCCGTCTGGGCGGGCTGAGCGGGCTGCGGCAACCCCAGATGCCGCCAGGTCGCCGCGGTCGCCACCCGGCCCCGGGGGGTGCGGCCGAGCAGGCCCTCGCGGACCAGGAACGGTTCGGCCACGGTCTCCACCGTCTCGGCCTCCTCGCCGACCGCCACCGCGAGGGTGGACAGCCCGACCGGGCCGCCGCCGAACCGGGTGCACAACGCCAGAAGCACCGCGCGGTCCAGCCGGTCCAGGCCCAGTTCGTCGACGGCGTAGACCCGCAGCGCCGCTCTGGCGGCGGCCTCGTCGAGCACGCCGTCCCCGCGCACCTGCGCCCAGTCGCGCACCCGGCGCAGCAACCGGTTCGCGATCCGCGGCGTCCCCCGCGAACGCCCCGCGATCTCCCGGGCCCCCTCGCCGGTCAGCCTCACCCCCAACAGCTCGGCCGAGCGCCGCAGCACCTGCTCGAGCTCCTCGGGCTCGTAGAAATCGAGGTGGCCGGTGAAGCCGAACCGGTCGCGCAGCGGCCCGGGCAGCATGCCCGCCCGGGTGGTGGCCGCCACGATCGTGAACGGCGGCAGGTCCAACGGGATGGCGGTGGCGCCGGGCCCCTTGCCGACGATGATGTCGACCCGGAAGTCCTCCATGGCGACGTAGAGCATCTCCTCGGCGGGCCGGGCCATGCGGTGGATCTCGTCGAGGAACAGCACCTCCCCCTGCTCCAATGAGGACAGCACGGCCGCCAGGTCACCGGCGTGCTGGATCGCCGGGCCGCTGGTCACCCGCAGCGGCGCACCCTGTTCGTGCGCCACGATCATCGCCAGCGTCGTCTTGCCCAGCCCCGGCGGCCCCGACAGCAGGATGTGGTCGGGTGCGTGGCCCCGACCGCGTGCCGCCTCGAGCACCAGCGACAATTGGTCGCGCACGATCCGTTGGCCCACGAAGTCGGCGAGCCGCTTCGGACGCAGCGCGCCCTCGACCGCGCGCTCGTCGGCGTCGGCGTCGGCGTCGAGCAGCGAGAGGTTCGCCTCCGGGACCCCCGGTTCGCTCACCGCGACCGTCCCAGATGGCGCAACGCCGCCCGCAGCACACCGGCGACGTCCGGGTCGGAGGTTCGCCCGTCGGCGGCCGCGTCGGCGCCGACCAGGTCGACGGCCTCGGCGGCCTGGCTGGCGGTCCAGCCCAGCCCGACGAGCGCCTCGACCACCCGACCGTGCCAGGCGACCCCGGCCGCCGACCGCGGCGCGGCGGGCATGGCCTCGGACCCGGACGGCGGGCCCAGACGGTCGGTCAGCTCGAGCACGATGCGCTGCGCCCCCTTGCGGCCGATCCCGGGGACCGTGGTCAGAGCGGTGAGGTCCTGGGTCGCCACCGCGGCACGCAGTCCGTCGGGGGTGTGCACGGCGAGCATCGCCAACGCGAGCCGAGGCCCGATCCCGGAGACGGTCTGCACGGTCTCGAAGGTGTCCCGCTCGTCGGCGTCGGCGAAGCCGAACAGGGTCAGGGCCTCCTCGCGCACCACCAGGCTGGTGGCCAGTTCGGCCTGCTCGCCGATCCGCAGCGCGGCCAGCGTGGCCGGCGTGGCCTGGACCAGCAGCCCCACGCCGCCGACCTCGACCACGGCGGAGTCGAGCCTGACCGCCAGCACTCGGCCCCGCACCGATGCGATCACGGCAGTGTCTCCCTTCGACGAACCCCGTCGGCGGATCCCGACACACCCGAACAGGTGTACGAGAACCCTAACCCGGCCCGACGCCCATCGGCGGGGCGCCACACCGGGCGCCCCGCTACCTGCCGCCGTCGCGACGCCGCGCGCCGCCAGGGGTGCCGGCGGCCGCGGCAGCCTCGATCCACCGGCGCTGGGCGGGGGTGGCCGCACCGGACCGGGCGCCGGCGAGGGCGGCCACCGACCCGCCGTCCCGCCACAGGTGGCAGATCGCCAGCGCCAGGGCGTCGGCGGCGTCGGCCGGTCGCGGGGTGTCCGGCAGCGCGAGGATCCGGGTCACCATGGCCGCGACCTGGGCCTTGCCCGCACGGCCCGAGCCGGTGACGGCGGCCTTGACCTCGCTGGGGGTGTGGACGGCGACCGGGACGCCGCGCCGGGCGGCCGCCACGATGGCGACCCCGGCCGCCTGGGCCGTGCCCATCACGGTGCGCACGTTGTGCTGGCTGAACACCCGCTCGACCGCCACGACGTCCGGGTGCAGCTCGTCGAGCCATCCCTCGACCGCCTCGCCGATCTCGAGCAGCCGGGCCGCCAGGTCGGCGCCCACGGGGGTGCGGACGACGTCCACCGCGACCAGCGTCGCCCGCCGTCCGGGCCGGGAGTCGACGGCGCCCAGACCGCATCGGGTCAGGCCGGGGTCGACACCGAGGACGCGCATGGCACCAGCCTGACAGCCGGTTCAGTCCACGGCGGCCATGACCTCGTCCGACACGTCGAAATTGGCGTAGACGTTCTGCACGTCGTCGCTGTCCTCGAGAGCCTCGATCAGCCGGAAGATCTTGCGGGCACCGTCCTCGTCGAGCTGGACCTCGACGCTGGGGACGAACTGCGCGTCGGCGGAGTCGTAGTCGATCCCGGCGTCCTGGAGCGCGGTGCGCACGACGACCAGATCGCTCGCCTCGCTGAGCACCTCGAACGACTCGCCCAGGTCGTTGACCTCCTCGGCACCGGCGTCGAGGACGGCGAGCAGCACGTCGTCCTCGCTCAGATCGCCGGTCCTGGGGACCACGACCACACCCTTGCGGGTGAACAGGTAGGACACGCTGCCCGGGTCGGCGAGGGTGCCGCCGTTGCGGGTGAGCGCCGTGCGGACCTCGGCGGCGGCGCGGTTGCGGTTGTCCGTGAGGCACTCGACCAGCAGCGCGACGCCGTTCGGCCCGTAGCCCTCGTACATGATCGTCTGGTAGTCGGCGCCGCCGCCCTCGGCCCCCGAACCCCGCTTGACCGCGCGGTCGATGTTGTCGTTGGGCACCGAGGACTTCTTGGCCTTCTGGATCGCGTCGTACAGCGTCGGGTT
>CAYYCE010000263.1:0-4943 GCA_964469635.1 uncultured Kineosporiaceae bacterium | reverse complement strand
TCGAACGCTCAGCGGCATGTGCGGATGGCCGCGTAGCGTCGAACGCTCAGCGGCAATTCCGGATGGTCGGGAATCGTCTTCAGGCTGGCTACTCCGCCGCTTCTAAACGGGCTACCTCTGCATCGACGAGGGAGAACGACTCGTACTTGCCCGCCTCACCGATCACTTGGGCCTTGTCCGGTGCCGACTGTGACCAGACGTCCACGACCCAGGAGCCTTGGAACTTGGTTCGCTGCCGGAACTCGTGAATCGCCTGCCAGGGAACAAGGATGAAGGCAGGCAGCGGCACCTCAATGGGGCTTACCTCTTCGGCGTCCCCCTTGCGTCGTGCCCGAACGACGAACTTCTTTCCACCGACGGTCACCGCTCGCTTCTTGTAGTCCAGCCTGAACCTGTCGAGACCAGTCGGGTGGGTGCGTGCCGCGCTCTCGGAGGCGTCTGTCATGAGCGTCATTCAAGCATCACTGCCGCCTAACCGGTGCGCACGGAATTCGGCATGTCCGGAAGCCCCTCGGAGGTGACCAGGAATGTCACCGTGGCCGTTCCGTGGACATTCTTTGGCCGTTCGCAGCTGATGTGAACGGCCAGAAGATGTCACACGGAACGCGGCCAGGAATGTCCCGGACTTGGCCAGGGTGACATTCCGAAGTTCAGGAGCGGGGTCCCCTCCAGCGGAGGGGACCCCGCTCCGCGCACTGAGCCGACTCTTGGTGGTGCGGTCATTCGCGGCGGTAAGGCGCACCGCACGCCGTCTGCCAGTTTCACGCCCGGGAATTCGCAGAGCAGCACCGTGGTCAGTCTGAACGGTGCTGTCCGGAACTCGTGGGACACCGGGCTCCGGCCCGGGCTGCGACATCACCTACCGACCCCGTCCTCGCTGGTGCCCCCGCGTAGTCGTCGCTTCCCCGTGTTCAGCGGCCGGGCCGGCATCGCCGGTTCGTGAGTGCCGGACTGTGCCAGGGCTCGGTCCCGGTGTTCAACCTGTACGACACTTCCCCCGCCTGTTGCCGTAGTGGGCAGTAGGGGGCCGGCCTCCACCCCGGTGGCGCACAGCCTGCCGACACCACGCGCGCGGCTGGTGGTTCTCACCGGCCCCGAAGGCCGCGGCTGGCGCTGCGGGTATTGCCTGCGAGCCGGCAGTGCGGCAGCACGCCCAGGGGCGGAGCCCTTTGCGAGACCTAGCTCGACCTAGCGGGCGAGGGTCAACGCGTCGATGCCGACGGGGCTGCCGCCGCGCTGGATGACGCGGATCCGGCCGCTGTGCGGTACGCGGATGAGAAGTCGTCGACGGTGCATGGTGGCGGCGGCCAGGTGGATGACCTTGATCCGGGTGTGGCCGACGAACACCGCAGCCTTGCCCTGGTGTGGGCCGGCGACGACCCAGAGCGCGAGGACCCGCCCGGTCTGCGACTTCGTGGTCGCCATTCGTGCGCCCCGGTGGTGCAGCTTGAGGTACCAGTGGTCCAGTGCGGGCGCCCACTGAACACGACGGGTGTAGAACGAGGTCGCGAACAGCACGTCCTCAATGGCGACCGACGAGCAGTGCGGCGGTGACCAGGCGGAGGTGTTCCCGGCGAGGTCGGTCGCCCGATACCGGAAGCACCACTCGCTGCCGGGTCCCGCGGCGTGCTGGACGGTGGTGGAGGTTGTGCCGGAGAGCAGGTCGCCCCAGCCGCTCAACGGCTTGCCTTGGGCGGCCGACCGGACCTGCACATCGTAGGAGGCCACACCGGAGTCGTCGGTGGCGCCGTAGGCGTAGTGGACTCCTCCGTCGGAGTCGGGGGCGGTGAACCGCGGCATCCCGGTGGCGGGATCGAGGGCGGGCGGGGTCCCGTCGACCTGGCTGCACTTCTCGGCCGACCAGGCGGACGTGTTTCCGGCGCCGTCGGTCGCGTCGGACTCCGCGCACACCTGCTGTCCCGGTTGGACGGTCACCGTCAGGGTTGCGCCGGTGGTGGACGTGGTTGGCGTGGTCCAGGCGCCGAAGTCGGTGGGGACCGTGCGGATGCGGTATCGCACCGCGTAGGAGGCGACACCGGTGACCGGGTCGGCGTTCGGGGTCGGGTCGGTGTAGGTCCAGCCGAAGGTGAGGTCCTGGGCTGTGGTGGCGGCGATGTACGAGCCGGGGGCGGTGACGGTGTCCAGGACCGGGGCGGTGATGTCGGACCGGATCAGCGGGGCGTCTTTGACCCACGGCAGGGCGAGGACCTTCGGCTGGGAGCCGTCGCCGATGAAGGCCAGCGTCCTGCTGCCCGCCTCGTCGACCGAGTATCTCGTGGCCATCGTCCCGTACGCGGGATCGATCAGCGGCTCGCTGTTGTGGTACGGAGTCAGGTCGTAGACCGCAGTCAGGTAGTGGGCGTTCCTCAGCGAGTCGTAGCTGACGCTTGTGTAGACGACGAACCCGTTGCCCAGCTGGGGGTTGGACGAGGTCGGGACCCCGACGGCAGAGGTGAGCGTCCATGGGTCGACGACATCCTTGACGTCGTAGACGACGGTGCTTCCCGACACGGCGGCCAGCACCCAGCGTCCCCGGACGTCGATGACGGACGCTGTCGTGCTGGTCGTCGGCACCGACATCGCCGGCGTCGACGGGTTGTCCAGGTCGTGACCGGTCAGGGTCCCGTTGTCGCTGGTCCAGGCCCAGCTCCCGTCGACCGCGAAAGGTGTGCTGCTGGTGGCGACGACCTCCCCGGTCGTGACCCGCTGCACCTGGTAGGTGCCGGACCCGTCGGTGGCCTCGACGACGACGTACTCGCCGCCGTGGCCGAGATGGACGCGTTGCCCGGTCAGGTCGCGGGACCCACCGGACCAGGACAGATGCCAGGAAGTAGTGCCCAGATAGTTGGCGTTCAGGTCGTCGATGAGCGTGACGCCTCCGGAGGTGGAGACGGCCTGGTGGGCGGTCCACGGGGTCTCAGCCCAGGTGGGGGTGGCCGCGGCGGGGTCGATCGTCCACCGGGTGTCGTCGGGCCACCGGACGGTCACGGTGCCGTCGTAGGAGATCCTGGTGGCAAGCTGGGCACGGGGGGGCAGGGTGATCAGGGGAGTCACCGTGCTGCCGTCGGCGATCGCGATCGTTCCGGGGGCGGCGGCCTCGACCACCAGCGCGACACGTCCGTCGCCCATCGACCAAGCGTCGGACAGGTTCGTGGCGACGGCGGTCCCGAGGGTGCCGGCCGCCACGTCGACCGTCCACAGAGAGTTGGTCACCGACGCGCCACCCTCGTAGAAGCCGAGCCCGTCGCCGAGAGCAACGAAGCGGTCGCTGGCCACCTGGGTGGGCGCCGTCAAGGTGGACGTGGTAGCGGCGCCGGTGGCGCGGTCGACTTGGATCAGGGTGTAGGTGCCGTCGTGGTTGTTGTGGAGGTCGAACAGGGTGGTGGGACCGGGCACCACGGTGCCCCCCAGTGAGCCGCCGGGCAGGGGAACCTCAGTCAGGGTTCCGGCGGCCGTGTCGATCTGGTACACGATAGAGCCGTCGTACTGGCTGGTGAACCAGGCGAGGTTCCCGTACGAGCCGTCGTAGATGGGGTCGTACTCCACATGGGAGGTCGGAAACTCCACGGTGGTCCCGTCCATCCGGTGCAGGACCAGGTAATAGGGGGTCACCGTGGCGGTGTTGCTGCTCTCCTTGGTCCCGACGACCCAGCCGTCCCCGACGCCGGCGAGGGTCTCGTCGGACGGGAAGTCGATCTGGCCCACCTGACTGTGGGTCGCCACGTCGAAGAATCGGAGCCCGGTCGGCCAGAACGTCGCGTCACCCGACTGCTCGACGTAGTCGTGGCCGCGCAGATACTCCTTCTTCGCGTCCGAACTGGGCACGACACCATTCCAGGCGACGGAACCATCGGAGGTCCGGACGATGATGTAGCCGCCCGTGCCGACAGGCAGTGTGTGCACGGTGTGCATCACGTACTCGGGGGTAGCACCGGAGAGCAGGTTGGCGTAGGGGGCCTGCTCGTAGTGCAGGGGGAAGGCCTGAATGTCGGCCGGGTCGATCGCGGTGGTCGTGGCGTGCGCGCTGGTGAGTGGTGTCAGCGTGGCCAGGAGCAGAGCCCCGCAGGCAAGAAGTACTCGGCGGGTAGTGCCGGCGTGCATGTGGATGTTCCCCCGTGCAGATGGTTGACGGCGCAGTCTAGCCGCTGTGGTCCCGATCTATCCCCATTGGTGCGCCCTGGGCACGGGTCCCGGCCAGGAAGCGCGGTAGGGCCACCCGGTCCCGGTCGTCTCCTGGGCTTCGGGTATCCCACACCAGCGCGGAACCCGCACTCTCAGCGGCGTGATGAGTGGTCAAGCCATGGCGGTTGTATTCCAGACGCTGAGGGCGTTGTCCGCGTGTCGCCCCTTGGACGGTGACTTGCGTTCCGGGGCAGTCATCTGCCCTGGTGTGCGCGGTCTGGCAAGGCCGACAGCAGTCCCAACCTTGACCGAGAGGGACCAGATCATGATGAGCAGAGCCACTACCATCCCGGCGGCCGTGGCGCAGTGAGGCATCCACGAGTTCCCCAGAAACGGCCACAGCATGACCCCCATCCCCACGGCAAGAGTTGACGTCCTCCAAGTCTCCGCGGACATCCAGCCGAACAGAAGGAGTCCTGCTGCCACGACGCTCAAGACGACGTCGGTGGGAGTCCGAGTCCAACCATCGGGGAAGAGCACGTACAGAAGCATGTACACGATCCACATCGAGAGCCCCAGGTCGGCCTCAACCTCTCTGCTGAACCACCGCCTCCGCGTCGGGCCAACTGATCCGGACTCTGAAGCCAGGTCCGAATCGTGCCACAGAAGAAGCGCCCTGCATTCGGCATGTCCGGAAGCTCTCTCAGCTCCTCTCGTATCCCACCCGGTGCCCTTCGAAGGCGTCTGTGCACCGGTCCTCGTGGCCGGCGGCAGTGCTCGCTAACGCACCCGCGCCGCCCGTCCCGATCTCCTGGCCGGAC
>CAYYCE010000262.1:0-4944 GCA_964469635.1 uncultured Kineosporiaceae bacterium | reverse complement strand
CTCCAACTGAACAGTAACCAACTAACCGGACCCATTCCGGTCGAGTTGGCGGCCAAGTCGTTCCACAGGCCATTGGCGCTGCCCCAGTTGGTGACGGCCTTGTCCTCGGTGCCGCTCCAGTTGTTCGGCTCGCCGGCGGCCCACGAGTAGTAGTAGCCGGCGGGTTCGCCGCTGTGGGTGCAGGAGGTGTCGTGCGTCGCGGAACAGAGGCTGAACGGGGTGCCGTCGAGCGGTCCACCGACCCAGGCCCAGGTGCGCACGCCGCCGCTGTCCGTCGCCGCGCCGCCGATCCAGACGTTCTCGGCGCCCTCGATCTTGCTGGTCACGAAGTCGTTGACCGTGGAGGAGGGGATCTGGACCAGGTAGCCGTTCTGGCCGCCGAAGGTGCTCCCCTCGGCCGCGGTCTTCGCGGCGTCCCAGGAGATGTCGCTGGAGGCCACGAACTGGTAGTAGTGCCCGGTGGCTCCCAGGTAGGACAGCCCGGCGGAGTAGGGGGCGACCGACAGGTTGACGTGCGCGGTGCCCGCGGACGAGCCGGCCACGAGGTCGGCGTCGGCCAGAGCGGCGTTGATGTCGGCTTCGCTTCCGGTGAAGGAGATCTGGGCTCCGGTCCAGGACGCGTACCCGTAGGCGAGGGTCAGCCCGGTCGTGGTGGGCAACGAGACCTGGCCGAGGTCGGTCGACAGGGTGACCAGCGAGGTGCCGGAGGTGCCGGAGACGGTCATGCCGGGGATCGCCGTCGTGGCGTTGGCGGGTGCCGTGGTGGTGCTGGTGCCGGTGACCGACACCGAGGCTGCGGCGGGTCCGGCGGCGACGAGCCCCGCCGCGCCGAGCGTGCACGCGATGACGGCGGCCGCGAAGACCCGTAGCCCCGTCCCCCGATGGCCTCCCGATCCCGGCAAGTTGCTGTTCTGACCCACGACCGCTCCCTCGCCCCGTGCACGCGGGGCCCGCACGAGCCCTGCCTGCAGCGTCGGCAGGTCAGCGGTGGCCCTTGAGCACCATCCTGAGGATCTTGGCGTTGAGCGAGGCGAAGCGGATCGTCTGGAAGACCAGGTTCTTGCGCTGCCGCAGGGTCGAAGCGGTGGGCAGCGGCGCGGCGTCGATGGACCGCTGCGCGTCGAGCAGCGGGGCGTCGTCCGACGGGGTGGGCGAATTCATGATCACTCCGGAATGAACTGCCAGCCCAGCCGGGCCTTGGCCTTGTGGATGAACAGGTAATGGAGCATGAGCTTGAGCCAGTGTCCGGCCAGCCCGATCTCCCCGAAGGTGTCGGACAGATTGCGGCCGGCCCCGGGGTACTTCTTGTAGTCCGGAACCACCGGGTACATGGTCATCGCGGCGGCCGAGCCGCTGCGCAGGCCGGCGCCGGCCGAGGCCACGCAGGCGGCACCCATGCTCGCCATCGAGGCCGAGTGGGCGTGGGCGCCCGCCCCGTGCTGGATCCGGTCGGCGATCGTCATCGCCACCGTCCGGCCCATCACGCCCGAGGGCATGCCGGTGCGCGGCGGCGACGGGGCGATCACGGTGCCGTTGGTGCTCTTGCGCGGTCGGGAGATCTGGTGCGGTGGAGCGAAGGCGATGCCCACGGCGAAGACGTTCGGGTAGGCCGGGCTCTCGTAGGTGCCCGGCCAGTCCTCGGCCAGCCAGTCCTCGTAGGGTTTGGCGGTGTAGTCGGCGTCCACCTTCATGAACCCGCTGGGGGCGAACAGCCTGTCCGTGATGTCGGCGCCGGACCGGTCGTGGGCCGTCAGACCAGCGCCGCCGAACGGCGGCAGCAGCATGGCGAAGTCGAACCGCAGCTCATGCCGGCTGCCGTCGAGCTGTTCGTAGTGGACGACCCCCGGCTCGACCCTCTCGACGTGCGCGCCGAGGATCGCCCGGACGTTGCGCTCGCGGAACAGCGACTCCGTCCAGATCTTGCTCGTGGTCTGGAACCCCCGTTGCCCGAACGTCATGCCGTCGACGCCGAAGTCGCCCAGCTCGAACTCGTTGGTGAGGTAGACGACCTCCGCCCGGTCACGCACCCCCGCCTCGCGCAGTTCGTGGTCGACGTTGAACACGTACTCGAAGGCGGCGCCCTCACAGGTGCAGGTGCCGTGCCCCATACCCACCACGAGGGTCTGGTGTTCCCCCTTCCGCATCCGCTCGATGGCGCTCTGCAGCGCGGCCGCGGCCTCGACGGCGTGGCCCGCCGTGCAGACCGAGACCGAGTTGGCCTCGGGGCCCAGCCCGGGGGTGGCGGCGAAGTTCAGCCTCGGTCCGGTGGCGTTGATGAGGTAGTCGTAGCGCAGTCGGGCCTTCTCGCCGGCCCGTGCCGGATCGGTGTATTCGATCTCGACCGCGCCGTCGGGGCCGTCGGCGTCGCCCTCGGGGTAGACCGCCAGCGCCTTCGCCTGGTGGTACTCGATCCCCTTGCGGCGGTAGATCGGGGCCAGCGGGAACACGACCTTGTCCTGTCCCATGCGCCCGACCCCCACCCAGATGTTGGACGGGATCCAGTTCCACTGCGAGTTGGGGGTGACCACCACGACATCGTGCGATCGGCCCAACTTGCGCTTGAGGTGAAGGGCCGCGGTATGTCCGGAGACACCCGCACCCAGGATGACGACACGTGCCACAGTGCACCTCCGGCGGTGGGTCGATCGACTCTGGCGAATCTAGACCGGATTCCGCCGGCTTGGGGAGAACCCGGTCTCGGGGCAGGTCGGGATGTCGCCCCTGAGCGGCGACAACGACCGATCGGTCCCGTGGCCGGGACCTTCGGGCCAGGTGGTCGGGTGCGAAACCGCCCGAGGCGCGCCGGTTAGGCTTGGGGGGTGTTCGCGACCCTTTCCGAGCGGCTGACCGCCACGTTCAAGTCCCTGCGGGGCAAGGGCCGGCTGTCCGAGGCCGACGTCGACGCCACCGTCCGCGAGATCCGCCGCGCGCTGCTGGACGCCGACGTGGCGCTGCCCGTCGTCCGCGAGTTCTGCGCCACGATCCGGGAACGGGCGCTGTCGGCCGAGGTGTCCCAGGCGCTCAACCCGGCGCAGCAGGTCGTGCAGATCGTGCACGAGGAGTTGGTCGGCGTGCTGGGCGGGCAGACCCGCCGGCTGCAGATGGCCAAGCTGCCGCCGACGGTGATCCTGCTCGCCGGTCTTCAGGGTGCCGGCAAGACCACCCTCGCGGGCAAGCTGGGTCTCTGGCTCAAGGAGCAGGGCCACACGCCCCTGCTGGTGGCCTGTGACCTGCAACGTCCCAACGCCGTCGACCAGCTGAAGGTCGTCGGTGAGCGCGCCGGGGTCGCGGTGTTCGCTCCGCACCCGGGCACCTCCGGCACGGGCGCCGCGGCAGGACCGGCGACGCCGGGCAACCCCGTCGTCGTGGCGTCGCGGGGCGTCGAGTACGCCATCGAGAAGCAGTACGACATCGTCGTCGTCGATACCGCCGGTCGCCTCGGCGTGGACGCCGAGATGATGCAGCAGGCCGTGGACATCCGCGACGCGGTCGATCCCGACGAGATCCTGTTCGTGGTCGACGCGATGATCGGCCAGGACGCCGTCACGACGGCGAACGCCTTCGCCGAGGGCGTCGGCTTCACCGGTGTGGTGCTGTCGAAGCTGGACGGCGACGCGCGCGGCGGCGCCGCACTCAGCGTGGTCGGTGTGACCGGCAAGCCGATGCTGTTCGCCTCGACGGGGGAGAAGCTCAGCGACTTCGAGCTGTTCCACCCGGACCGGATGGCCTCGCGCATCCTGGACATGGGCGATGTGCTCACCCTGATCGAGCAGGCGCAGAAGGCCTTCGACGCCGAGCAGGCCGAGCAGATGGCGGCCAAGTTCGCCGCCGACGAGGACTTCACCCTCGATGACTTCCTGCAGCAGATGGCCGCGCTGCGCAACATGGGCTCGATCAAGAAACTGCTCGGGATGCTCCCCGGCATGGGTGAGCTCCGCGACCAACTCGAGAACTTCGACGAGCGGGAGATGGACCGCGTCGAGGCGATCGTGCGCTCGATGACCCCCCACGAGCGGCGGCAGCCGAAGATCCTCAACGGCTCGCGTCGGCTGCGGATCGCCAAGGGGTCCGGAGTCCAGGTCAGCGACGTCAACACCCTGATGGAGCGGTTCGGCGAGGCCCAGAAGCTGATGCGCCAGATGCGCAAGGGTCTGCCCGGCCTGCCTGGCATGCCCGGCGCGGGCGGCATGCCCGGCCTGACCGGGGGCGGCAAGAAGTCCCGCGGCCGGCAGGCCCCGCCACCGCGCAAGAAGGGGAAGTCGGGCAACCCCGCCAAGCGGGCCCAGCAGGAGCGGGCCGCGCGCGAGGCGACCGCGTCGTCCTCGACCCCCGGTGGGGCGTTCGGGTTGGGGCAGGCCGCCGACGGCGGCATCGACCCCGCCGACCTGGAGCTGCCGCCCGGGTTCGAGAAGTTCCTCGGTCGTTGAGGCGGGTGCGCCGGGCCGGGGTCGATCATCCGGCCGGCTGCCGTTAGGTTGCGGGGATGAGCACAGCCGGTGTCCTCCACCTCGGTGGCCATGTCCTGGTGGGTCCCGACGAGGAGGTCGGCGAGGCCTGGGTCCTCGGCGGCCGGATCACCTTCGAGGCGCCCCGGCACGGTGGCGAGGTCACCGAGGTCGCCGGCTGGGTGATCCCCGGCCTGGTGGACGCCCACTCCCACATCGGGCTGGACGCCCACGGCGGCACCGACCGGCCGACCGCCGAGGCGCAGGCGCTGACCGACCTGGCCGCCGGGACGATGCTGATCCGGGATGCCGGCTCGCCGATCGACACCCACTGGATCGACGACCGCGAGGATCTGCCGAAGATCGTCCGTGCCGGCAAGCACATCGCCCGCACCGCCCGGTACATCCGGGGCATCAGCCACGAGATCGAACCCGAGGATCTGGCGGCGTACATGGCCGCCGAGGCTCACGTTGCGTTGAAAATCCAGGGGCTGTTTGG
>CAYYCE010000261.1:0-4971 GCA_964469635.1 uncultured Kineosporiaceae bacterium | reverse complement strand
GAGCAGCATGAAGGCGAGGAGGGGCAGCCCGTGGTCGCGCTCGCCGGGAACGTTGAGCAGCGCCAGGTGCCACAGCCCCCAGATGACGCCGAGCACCACGCTCGCGGCCAGCGGCTGCAGGCGCACCTGCAGGCGCGGCAGCAGCGCACCGGTCCAGCCGGCCTCCTCGGTGAGGAGGAACAGGCCGATCGCGTAGCAGAAGTAGAGGGCGCAGCCGGCGAGGCTCTCGCTCTCGCCCAGGTGCACCGGCCGACCGGCGGCGACGGTGAGGCCGAGCGTGGTGGCCCCGATGACGAGCGGGAGAGTGACCGCGGCGGCGTACACCCACAGCGGGGCACGCCACCGAACGATCCTGTGGGCGAGGTCGGCCAGGGCCGCGCGACCGCCCGACAACAGCACCCCCACGACGATGCTCGGGGTCAGCACCCACAAGGCGATCCCCTGCGGCAGCCGCCAGCCGATCAGGCCGTGCGCCTGGGCGATCGCCGACCCCCACACGGCCCACGGGAGGACGAACATCGAGGCAACCGCGATGGCCAGCGCGCGGTTTCCCGCCGTCCCCCCGACGACGGCCTCTTCGGTCATGGTGACGGTGGGTGCCGCGCTCGGTGCGTTGGAGCCGAGGCTCTCGGGCTGGGTGTGCGGGGTGGTTCGCATCGTCGGTTTCCCTCCGGGAGTGGATGACTGGGCTGGTCACCACTCTCCCGAGATCTCTCCGCACGGCCATCGCCGCTGGGGTTGAAACCCGCGAGGTCGGGTCTCAACCCCAGGGTGGAGGGGGCCCGGTGACGGCACCACCGGATGCCGTCCGCTCGCCGAACACGGGCGGCCTTCAGTCCTGCGGGACCCGGCCCGTGCGGTAGGCGTAGGCGACCAGGGCGGCCCGGTCGCGGCACGCGGTCTTGGCGAGCAGGTGGTTGACGTGTGTCTTGACCGTCGCCTCCGACACGAACAGCCGTTGTGCGATCTCGGTGTTGCTCAGCCCGCGCGCGATCTCGGTGAGCACCTCGAGCTCCCTGGCCGTAAGTCCGTCGTCGACCGGCTCCGGTGCCGCCGGTTGGATGCCGACGTGAGCCCCGGACGCCAAGGCCTCCAGGAGGCGTCGCTGCACCGAGGGGTCGAGCTGGGCATCGCCGGCGGCCACCGACAGCACCGCGGTGCGGATCTCGTCGGCACCGGCATCCTTGGTGAGAAACCCTCGCGCGCCTGCCTGCAACGCCCCGAACACCCACTGGTCGTCGGCGTAGGTGGTGAGCACGACCACCCGGGCCCGGGCGCCGCGGGCGACCAGTTGCCGGGTGGCCTCGACGCCGTCCATGGTCGGCATGCTCAGGTCCATCAGCACCACGTCGGGGTCAAGGTCCTGGACCTGGCGCAGCGCGTCGGCGCCGTCGACGGCAACGCCGACGACCTCGATGCCGTCGAGCAGGCCGAGCATCATAGCCAATCCGTCGCGGACCACCTTCTGGTCGTCGACGACGACGACGCGCACGGGGGTGTTGGCGTTCATCGGTGCACCTCGGGCTTGGTTCGGGGCATGGTCAGACGCACCCGCCAGCCGTCGGCGTGCGGCCCGGCCTCGAGGTGGCCACCGGCCAGGGCGGCGCGTTCGGCAAGCCCGGTCAACCCGAATCCGCCAGACGGCAGACCGGTGGGGGTGCCGCCGTGGTCGGTGACCTCGACGGTGACGTCCGTCGCGCCCCAGGTGACGGTGACGTCGGTGAGCGCACCGTTGGCGTGCTTGGTGACGTTGGCCAGGGCCTCCTGGGCCGCCCGGTACAGGGGCAGGCCGAGCTCGGGCGCGAGCGTGCCCGGTTCGCCGTCGACGCGGTACGTGACGGTGGCACCGGTGGCGAGCCGGGCGTGTTCGATGAGCTCGGGGATCTGGTCAGGCCCAGGCAGCGCCTCGCCACGCAGGGTCGCCACGGCTCGCTTCGCGCCGGCCATCCCGCTGCGGGCCAGGCCTTGGGCGTTGCTGACCTGTTCCACGAGCCGGGCGTCGGCGTGGGTGTGCTCGGCCAGCAGGCGGGCGCCCTCGAGCTGCACGGCCAGGCCGGACAGGGCGTGGGCCAGCACGTCGTGAAGCTCGCGCGCGATCCGGCCGCGTTCGGCGAGCACGGCGGACTCCTCGCGGGCCTGGCGGGTTTCGGCCTCGAGCCGCAGCATCTCCTGGGCGCGGTCGTTCGCGTCGCGGTTGGCCCCGGCGAACGCGGCGGCGATGAGGAGGAACCCGGCGCCGATCGCGACGTTGAGGGCGGCCCCGGTGGGGTTGCTCGAGGTCGAGCCTTCCGCCCAGGCCAGGGCGGCGATGACGACCGCTCCGGCGACGATCGCGGGTCGACGGCGCAGCCGCAGGCCGATCCCGGCCACGGCCATGAAGGACAGGATGTAGGCCGGACCGTGGGGGTTGAGGCGATCGATGATCGCCCCGAGGAGTCCTGCTCCGAACAGGCAGACGAACAGGATGCGCTGGTCGGTCACCCGGGGGCTGAGCGAGACCAGCCACAGGCCCAGGCCGGCCACGGTTAAGGCCACGACCATGACCCGTGCCGTCCCGTTGGGGAGCTCGCCCAGGACGGTTCCCACGGCCACGAACCCGGCGGCCACCCAGCCGGCGACGACCAGGACCCGCCGAAGATCGGCGGGCCGGTCGTCACGTGTCGTGCTGTCGACCATCGTGCTCCTCGCGTGACGCCACCCACTGTGCGGGTCAACGGTAGAGGGCGATGGGGCCTTGGGTCAGTACCTGCTGGTTCGGCAGCCGGGCCGCACGCACCCCGGTGATGGCCAGCCGGCTGACGACCATGGCCAGCGCCATGATGACGAACGCCGCCGTCCAGGCGTCGGCCCCAGTGATCAGGTGGGTCCGCGAGAACTCGCCGATGTCGCGGGCGAACCAGTGCTCGGCGCCGTACGCGAACAGGACACGGCCCCCGATGACCGCCACCCAGATGGCGACGAACGCGGCGCCGGCGGTCGCCAGGACCCGCTCGCCGTCGCGGTGCACGCGCACCGTGAGGGCGGCGACAACCCCGAGCAGCACGCCCACGGCGAGGCCGACGAACTCGAGCTGACCGTCGTTGCCCACGCTGGGCAGGTCCTCGAGGTAGAACCAACCCGCGCTGGCGACAATGAACAGGGGCACAGTCACCCGGCGCCTGGTGAGCGTGCGGGTGCCGACGTTGCTCGAGATGATCCACGCGAGAAGTGCGAGGTTGAGGAAGTACTGGCTGGTGGTCATGGTTGCTGCTCCTGGTCGAGGTGGTCCAACTGGTGTGCGACCACTGTCCCCAGCGAGCCCATGTCGTCGCGTCGCCTCCCGGGTGGAAAACGGCGCACCACCCTCTCCACCCCCAGGTGGACAGGACCATGCGTCGGGCCGTCACCGCGCCAGACAGTCATCGGGCCGATGGCCGGGTGAGCCCTGCGGCTTCCCTCAGCCAGGCTCCCTGCCGATCACAGGCCCAACGACCCGTCGACCGTGATCACCTGACCAGTGACGTAGGACGAGCGCGACGAACAGAGCCAGAGCACGGCGTCAGCGATTTCGCTCGGCTCGCCGATGCGGCGCATGGCGATCATCGACCGGTAGCGGTCTTCGTGCTCCTGCCGCTGTGCCGCCGAACCCGCCTGCAGGTTCTTCTCGAGCATCGGAGTGCGGATCGCCCCCGGCCGAATCGCGTTGATCCGAATGCCCTGGGCAGCGAACTCCTTCGCGGCTGCGACGGTGAGTGCCTCCACGCCGGACTTGGCGGCCGCGTAGCTGCCGGTGCCCGCCATCCGCAGCTGCGCGTCCATCGAGGAGGTGTTGACGATCGAGCCGCCTCCTCCGGCGAGCAACGCCGGAAGCTCGTGCCTCATGCACAGCCACACACTGGTTAGGCTGGCACGCACGATGCCCTCGAACTCGGCTAGCTCCATCGCGGTGAAGCCGCCCTCGCCCCTCGCGGCCTCGGTGTTCGCGGCGTTGTTGAACGCGTGGTCGATCCTGCCAAAGCGCGCCACCACCTCCTCCACCATGCCCGCGACCGCCCAGGGGTCCGTGACATCGGCAGCGAAGAACTCCACCTCTCCGAAGGCCCCTAACGCCAACGCAGCCTGACGCCCGCGAACGGCGGACCGGCCGCAGATGGCCACCGCGGCACCACCTTCCAAGAAGGCCTGCGCGGTTGCGAAGCCGATTCCCGACGAACCACCGGTAACAAGCGCGACCTGCCCCGCGAACTCAGAACCAGCACCAATCGCCATGGCAACCGATGGTAAAGCCAGAACCGAGCCTCCCGCCGCCGTTCGTCTTGAACATCGCTCGTGGCAGACGATGCCGACGGCCCCGACCCAGCGGCATCGCAGAAACTTCGTCCTGCGTCTAGCAGCGGCCTGCCGGGCGCCCTGACGTGCGGGACGGTGCGCACGTGACCGCACCGGTCTACTGTGGCTGGATGCTTACCAACCGGTCGGCGCCGCATGCCCGCGTGACACCCGTTCTGACCGTAGTTGACGTTCGGGCGGCCGTGGCTTGGTACGCCGACGTCTTCGGGTTCGTCGAACACGTCCGCATTGGGGAAGGGCACCGCTCGCAGCTCGGGCTGCCGGGCGGGGAGCCGGCCGAGCTGGTGGTGGCCGAGGTGAGGCCCGGCCGGCAAACGCCCCAAGGGCGCCATTCTCACCAGGTCATGCTCAAGGTCGCCGATGTCGCGGGCGTGGTCGAGACCGCGACCTCTCGAGGCGCCGTACTGGTCGAATCGCCGCATGACTGGGAGTACGGCGAGCGGCAGGCCACGATTGATGACCCGTTCGGGCACCAGTGGGTCCTCAACCAGACGATCGTCGACGTCGCACCCGAGCAGTGGGGCGGTCAGACGGTGACCCCGCGCCCCGGATCCCAGTAGCTCCTACGGTCGGCGGCAGGCCCGGAGGCGTCCTACCGGCACCCCTCTGACGTCAAGAGGCTGGTTCGAGCGGTCTGGACGA
>CAYYCE010000260.1:4197-4987 GCA_964469635.1 uncultured Kineosporiaceae bacterium | reverse complement strand
GTCCACAGGCGTGCCGGGATCGCGCCGCTGGCGGTGGTTGTGACGGTCGCGGGGTGCGGCGGCTCGGGTTCGGTGCCCGTGGGTACCGCGTCCCGGAGCACTGCGATCCCGGAGCCTTCGGCGTCGGTGACCACGCAGCCTGCAGGCGCCTCGCAGACCTCGGCGGCCGCGCCCTCCGGCTGGAACCTCGGGCCGCTGATCGAGGCGCCGACGACCGACGGACTGGTGACGGTGAGCCGCATCGTCGCGGCCCGGCACGACGGTTCCGTGGGGGACGGGGGACTCCGGTTCGACCGGCTGTCGTTCCGGCTCACCCCCGGGGTGGGTGCCACCGCGGCCACTCGGGTCGGCTGGGATGTGCGGTACCTGGACGCCACGACCCTGCAGCTCACGCTGCGCCAGGGCGGGGCGTGGCGGACCGAGAGGATCGTGGACGACGTGCCGGAGACCGGGATGGCGCAGATCCGTTCCTACGCGGTCACTTACCTGCGCGAGGGCGCCGACCTCAGGCTGAGGATCACCGTGCGCAGCCGGGCCCCGATGCGGATCGTCGACCTGCCCGAGAACGGGGTGCTGGCGCTCGACGTCCTGAACGAGGGGTGAGCCGCCGGCGTCACGCACCGCCATGGACGGCTGGACGCGAGATCGGCACTGACTGGATCGGAAGGTGACATGACGGACGACGATGCGCGGGTGCCTCGGCTGCCTCCCCGGTGGTTCGTCCAGGTCGCGTGGAAGGTGCACCGCGCCCTGTACCGGATCACCGGCGGTCGCCTCGGCCTGTGGCCGG
>CAYYCE010000260.1:0-4187 GCA_964469635.1 uncultured Kineosporiaceae bacterium | reverse complement strand
GCCTGTGCGATGTGAATGTCCACCCGCAGAAACTCCACGTCCGCCTGCGCCAAGCACGCCGGTGCCGGCGACATCCACCGCCCAGGGCCAGGGGGCGATGCGGCTGACCACCGTCGGTCGTCGCAGCGGCCTCGAGCGATCGGTGATCCTCGGCTACCTCGAGGACGGCCCGAACCTGGTCACGCTGGCCATGAACGGCTGGGGCGAGGGTGAACCGGCCTGGTGGCTCAATCTCCAGGCGCATCCGCAGGCGCAGGTCCGACTCGCGGACGGCACGCGCGCCGTCCGCGCCCACGCCGCCACCGGATCGGAGCGGGACCGGCTGTGGGAACGGTGGCGGGCCCTGGAGGGCGATCTGGACGGGTACGCCCGCCGTCGATCCACCGAGACCGCGGTGGTGGTCCTCGAACCCCGCTAGCGGTCCGCCCTGGCCGGTTGAACTCGCTGTTGTGCGGCGGTTCAGGTGCGCGTGTAGAACTCCAGGGCGATGTTGTCGGGGTCCCGGAACGCCACGAGGTCCCCGCTGAGACCGGTCGCGACCTGCCCGCGAGCCACACCGGCCGCATCCAGTCGGGACACCCAGGCGTCCAGCGTCTGCCGGTCGTCCACGGCGAAGCTGAGATGGTCGAGACCGCAACGCCGTTCGTTGAACGGGCCCGCGACCGCTTCGGCGCCGTGGGCGACGAATGTCACCACCAGCCCGTCCCGGGTGAGCAGCGCCTTGTCCAGCCCGTCCACCTGGACGCGCTTGGCCTCGGTGAACCCGAGCACGTCGCGGTACCAGGCGATGCTGCGATCCAGATCGCTCACACTGAGAGTCACGTGGTGGATGCCGGCGATCCCGGGAGGCTCGGTCATGCCTCAGTCAACCATCCGGCGCCGGCGCAGAGGCAGGACGCAGGGCAGGTGCCCCGGGAACGGGAATTCGGGGTGGCCGCGTCCGGGACGCCGGCTCGCGGAGTGCGAACGCCGGCCGAGCCCCACGCCGTCGGTCACGATGTCTTCGGGCGGTCGGGGGAGCTGAGGTGGGGGACACTGTCGGCATGACGAACGCGAACGCCACGCAGGGCGGTCCCGACCCGCTGCGCGACCTGTTGTCGGGCAGCCGCCTCGGCGTTCTGGCGACGATCAAGCGGGACGGCCGGCCCCAACTGTCGACGATCATGTACCACTACGACGCCGCCTCGGACAGTGTCCTGGTCTCGATCACCGACGGCCGGGCCAAGACGGCCAACCTGCGCCGGGATCCGCGTGCTTCGCTCCACGTGTCCTCGAGCGACGGGTGGTCGTACTCGGTGGTCGAGGGGACGGCCGCGCTGTCCCCGGTGGCGCAGGCGCCCGACGACGGCACCGTCGACGCGCTCGTCGACCTCTACCGGCGCCTGTCCGGCGAGCACCCCGACTGGGAGGAGTTCCGTCGGGCGATGGTGGCCGACCGGCGACTGGTGCTGACGCTTCGGGTCGAGCGCCTTTACGGCATGCGCCAGCCGCCCGGCTGATCCGGGTCAGTCCCCGCCGAACACCCCGAGCCCGCCGATGCCGCCCTGCGGGTTCTGGCTCGGCATCGCCGAGGCCACCCACTCGGCGAACGCCGCGGGGTTGCGGGACTGGATCAACACCCGTCCGGGCCCGGTGAAGTCGAACACGAAGCCCTCGCCGGTCTTCATCGACTGGATGCTGCGGCCCTCGACCGCCCGGCGCATCCGGAAGTTCATGTGCAGGTCGTAGGCCACCACGTGACCCGTGTCCACGGTGACGCTCTGACCGGCCTCGAGGTCGAAGAAGTCGATGGCGCCGTACACGCTGACCAACGCCTCGCCCTGGCCGCTCGCCCGGAATCCGAAACCGCCCTCGCCGCCGAACAGGTTGGCCATGCCGCCCCACTGGGTGTCGATCTCCACGCCGTGGGAGTTGGCGATCCAGTTGCTGCGGCCCAGGAAGAACGGTCGGTCCGGGGTGATCGGGATGATCGCCAGATCGCCGGGCAGCACGCCCGCCACGTCCACCCAACCGCCCTGCTGCGGTGCGGTGTAGGTGGTGACGAAGAACGATCCGCCGCCGAGCGCGGCGCGCTTGAGTCCCTTGAGGAGTCCGCCCTGGGCCTTGGCCTGCAGTTGCACCCCGGCGGAGTGGGCGAGCATCGCGCCGCCCTCGACGCGCAGGGGTTCACCGGGTGCCAGATGGCAGCGGGCGATCGTGAACGACGGGTTGTGTCGAAGCTGTACCTGCATGGCTCAACTAGATCAGATCGAGGGCCGCCACCACATAGAGCACACCGAAGGGGTCCGCGACGTGCAGGCTTCGGGTGGCGTACCGGCCCCCTGCGCCGAGCACCCCGGCGAGGACCTGCAACGGGACGCGACCCTGGATCAACAGGTCGTCGCACACCTGCGCGTCCAGACCCGCCAGCATCCCGGGATCGGCCTCCCGCAGTCCGGCGACGATGACCTCGTCGACCGCGAACGCCCGCTCGTCGAGGTGGCCCGGGGCCTTCTCGCCGCGTCGCGCGCTGCCGTCCGCCATCACCAGCAACCCGGTCGTCGGGCCCACCGTGGCGAGCGAGGCGCCGATCCGGACGGCGTGCGCCGGCTCGGCGTCCCACGCCACCGCCAGCGGCTCGACCGGACGGTCGACGCCGGCCTCGGCCAGCAGGTGCCGCCCGACGCGCTGCCCCAGAGGCGGTTCGGCGTGCCGCGGCTCGCGGTCCGCGGCGCTGACGAGCACCACCCGGTCCGCGGCGGCGAGAGGACGGACGACCTCGCCGCACCACCGCCGCACCATCGCTGCGGCGTCCTGTCGCCCGGTGTACTCCGGCAGCAGCAGCGGCGGGCTCGGGCACACCGCGACGGCGGTGATCACGCCAGGCCCCGGACCGTGCGTGCCGGGGGCAGGTCCCCCCGGATCACCGAGACCATGTCGAGCACCTGGCGGGTCTGCGCCACCTCGTGCACCCGGTAGACGTGGGCGCCCAGCCACGACGAGACCGCGGTGGTGGCCAGGGTTCCGATCAGCCGCTCGTCCACGGGGCGATCGAGCGACTCGCCGACGAAGTCCTTGTTCGACAGCGACAGCAGGACCGGCCGGCCCAGCCCGACCAGTTCGTCGAGTCGCCGCGTCACCTCGAGGGAGTGCCAGGTGTTCTTGCCGAAGTCGTGCGCCGGATCGATCAGGATCCGCTCCCGGTCCACTCCCAGTGACTCGGCCCTTTCCGCCTGGGCGGCAAGCGATTCGATGACCGAGGTCACCACGTCGTCGTACTCGATCCGGTGGGGCCGGGTCCTCGGAGCGACGCCGCCCGTGTGAGTGCACACCAGGGCGGCGCCGAACTCGGCGGCCACCGAGGCCAGCTCCGGGTCGTACCCGCCCCAGGCGTCGTTGAGCATGTCGGCCCCCGCCTCGCACACGGCCCGGCCCACCTCCGCGCGCCAGGTGTCCACGCTGATCACCAGGTCGGGATGGGCCCGCCTGACCCGGGACACGAGGCCGACCACCCTGCGCTTCTCCTCCTCGACGTCCACGGCGCCCCCGGGAGCGGCCTTGATCCCGCCGATGTCGACGAGGTCCGCGCCCTCGGCGACGGCCTGGTGCACCCGCTCGAACGCGGCGTCCTCGCCCCAGGTCGCGCCTCTGTCGTAGAAGGAGTCCGGCGTGCGGTTGACGATCGCCATCACCAACCGGGAGCGCTCGTCGAAGCGCCGCCGCCCCAGCCGGAAGATCACGGCGACGTCCGGGCGGGTGCCGCGATCGAGGCGGCGGGCGGGCGCTCCCACACCGCCACCTCGCTGACCAGTCGGGTGAAGTCGGCGCCCACCTTCTCGTACTGGCGCATCTCGACGGCGCGTTCGGCGCCGTCCCGACGCCCCAGCCGACGCTCGGCGGCGGCCATCACCTGCAGGGCCATGGCCCCCAACGTGTGGTGGTGATGGTGGCGGTGGCCGCGCCGTCCGAGGTCGACCTGTGCCACGGCCTGCACCCCGTGGGCGCGGGCCGTGTCGATCAGGTCGGCGATCTCGACGCCGTACCCGACCGGCAGCCAGAGCCGCTCGACGACATCCCGGCGAATCGCCCATTCACCCGACAGCGGCTGGACGACGTCGGCGAGTTCGGGCCAGTGCAGCGCCAGCAGCGGCCGGGCGACGAGTTCGGTGACCCGGCCTCCACCGCCCTCCTTCAGGACCCCGCCCTGC
>CAYYCE010000259.1:0-5005 GCA_964469635.1 uncultured Kineosporiaceae bacterium | reverse complement strand
ACCGGCCACGGTCCGGCCCGCTGGTAGCCTCGCTGCCGATCCTGCCTGTTCCTTTAAGCCCGTCCGGTGAGGCGGGGAAGGGATGGTTGTGTTGGCCGCCGCGCGCACCGTGCTCGAGGCCCCGGACGTGTCCCGGGCGCTCACCCGAATCGCTCACGAGGTCCTGGAACAGAATCGGGGCTCGGACCATCTGGTCGTTCTGGGGATCCCCACCCGAGGAGTCACGCTCGGCGAGCGCCTGGCCTCCCGGTTGGCCCAGATCGAGGGGCACCCGATACCGCAGGGTCGGCTCGACGTGACGATGCACCGGGACGATCTGCGCCGCAAGCCGATCCGCCCGCTGGGGACGACCGCGCTGCCGGACGGCGGTGTGGACGACAAGATCGTCGTGCTGGTGGACGATGTGCTGTTCTCCGGGCGCACGGTCCGCGCCGCCCTGGACGCGCTCTCGGATCTGGGTCGTCCCCGGGCGGTGCGGCTCGCCGTCCTGGTCGACCGGGGGCACCGGGAACTGCCGATCCGCGCCGACCACGTCGGCAAGAACCTGCCCACCTCGCTGGTCGAGCGGGTCCGGGTGGCCCTCGCCGAGACGGACGGTGTCGACGAGGTCCGGATCGAGGACGCGGCCGAGGACACGCGGTGAGCGCCGGGCTGACCCACCTGCTCAGCGCAGCGGACCTGGACCGCAGGACGGCGGTGCAGATCCTCGACGTGTCCGAGCAGATGGCCGCCACCCAGCAGCGGGAGATCAAGAAGCTGCCCACGCTGCGCGGCAAGACGGTCGTCAACCTGTTCTTCGAGGACTCCACCCGGACCCGGATCTCCTTCGAGGCCGCGGCGAAGCGGCTCTCCGCCGACGTCATCAACTTCTCCGCCAAAGGGTCGAGCGTGTCCAAGGGCGAGAGCCTGAAGGACACCGCCCTGACCCTGGAGGCGATGGGGGCGGACGCCGTCGTGATCCGGCACCCCGCATCGGGGGCGGCCCACCGGCTCGCCCACTCGCAGTGGGTCCGTGGCGCGGTCCTGAACGCCGGTGACGGCACGCACGAGCACCCCACCCAGGCCCTGCTGGACGCGTTCACTCTGCGTCGTCACCTGGTCGGCCGCGACCGCGAGGGAGCGGACCTGGCCGGCAGCACCGTCGTGGTCGCCGGGGACGTGTTGCACAGTCGCGTGGCCCGCTCCAACGTGCTGCTGCTCTCGACCCTGGGGGCCCGCGTCGTGCTGGTCGCGCCTCCCACCCTGCTGCCGGTCGGGGTCGAGTCCTGGGGCGTCGGGGTGAGCTACGACTTCGACGCCGCGCTGGCCGGCGAGGTCGCGGGCCCCGTGGACGCGGTGATGATGCTGCGGGTGCAGGCGGAGCGGATGAACGCGGCCTTCTTCCCCAGCGCACGGGAGTACTCCCGTCGCTACGGGCTGGACGTCGGGCGGTTGGGCCTGCTGCCCGAACACACCATCGTGATGCACCCGGGGCCGATGAACCGGGGGCTGGAGATCAGCGCCGAGGCCGCGGACTCGGCCCGCTCGACCATCGTGGAACAGGTCGCCAACGGGGTCGCCGTCCGGATGGCCGTGCTCTATCTGTTGCTGGCCGGAGGGAACGAATCGTGAGTGCGTCCGACCTGGTCGGGGACATCACCCCCGGGAGCTATCTGCTGACGGGGGTCCGCCCCCTCGGCGGTGATCCGGTCGACGTCCTGCTGGCCGACGGGGTGATCGCCGAGATGGGTGCCGGGCTGGCCGCCACCACGGCCGGCCGGTCCGCCCGGCGCGTCGACGGGGACGGGCTGATCGCCCTGCCCGGTCTGGTCGACATGCACACCCACCTGCGCGAGCCCGGTCGCGAGGACGCCGAGACCGTCGCCTCCGGAACCATGGCGGCCGCCCGGGGCGGCTTCACGGCGGTGCACGCCATGGCCAACACCGACCCGGTCGCCGACACGGCCGGGGTGGTCGAGCAGGTCTGGCGGCTCGGGCGGCGCTCCGGCTGGGTTGACGTGCGCCCGGTCGGCGCGGTGACGGTCGGACTGGGCGGCGAGCGGCTGGCGGAACTCGGCGCCATGGCCGACTCCGCGGCCGGGGTGCGGGTGTTCTCCGACGACGGCCGGTGCGTCTCGGACGCCGTCCTCATGCGCCGGGCGCTGGAGTACGTCAAGGCCTTCGACGGCGTGGTCGCCCAGCACTCCCAGGAGCCGCGGCTGACCGACGGCGCGCAGATGCACGAGGGCGACATGTCGGCCACCCTGGGCCTGGGCGGCTGGCCGGCCGTCGCCGAGGAGGCGATCATCGCCCGCGACGTGCTGCTGGCCGGCCACGTCGGGTCGCGACTGCACGTCTGCCACGTCTCCACCGCCGGATCGGTCGAGATCGTGCGCTGGGCCAAGCAGCGGGGCATCGCGGTGACCGCGGAGGTCACCCCGCACCACCTGAGCCTGACCGACGCCGAGGTGGTCGGCTACGACCCCCTGTTCAAGGTGAACCCGCCGCTGCGCACCGCCGAGGACGTGGACGCCGTCCGTGCTGGCCTGGCCGACGGCACCATCGACATCGTCGCCACCGATCACGCCCCGCACCCGGTGGAGGACAAGGACTGCGAGTGGGCGGTGGCCGCCATGGGCATGACCGGCCTGGAGACCGCCCTGGGCGTGGTGCAGCAGGCGATGGTGGACACCGGGCTGCTCGACTGGGCCGGCGTCGCCCGGCGGATGTCTACCCGTCCCGCCGGGATCGGGCGGGTGGCGGGTCAGGGGCGTCCGCTGGCGGTGGGCGAACCGGCGCACGTCACGCTCTACGACCCGGCGGCCTCGTGGCTGGTCGAGCCGGAGGCGATGGCCACGGCGGGGCGGAACTCGCCGTGGCGGGGGCGCAAGCTGCCCGGGCGTGTGGTGGCCACCTTCTACGGCGGCCGGGCCACGGTGCTGGCCGGTGGCATCACCGAGGCGGCGGCGGTGACCGTGTGAGCGCGGCCGCGGTGCTCGTCCTCGAGGACGGCCGGTCCTGGTCCGGGAACGCTTACGGTGCAACGGGTTCGACGGTGGGTGAGGCCGTCTTCGCCACCGGGATGACCGGCTACCAGGAGACCCTCACCGACCCCTCATACCACCGGCAGATCGTCGTCATGACGGCACCGCACGTCGGCAACACCGGCGTCAACGACGAGGACGGCGAGTCGGAGCGGATCTGGGTCGCCGGCTACGTGGTGCGCGATCCGGCGCGGCGGGCCTCCAACTGGCGGGCCCGGCGCGAGCTCGGCGATGAGCTCGCCGCCGCGGGCTTGGTCTCGATCAGCGGCATCGACACCCGGGCGGTGACCCGGCACCTGCGCGAACGCGGCGCCATGCGTGCCGGGATCTTCTCCGGCGAGGCCCTCGGCGGCCGCGGCCCGGCGCAGGCGAGCGGCGAGCTGGTGTCGCGGGTGCGCTCGGCACCCCCGATGGTCGGGGCGGACCTGTGCGCCGAGGTGAGCACCCGGCGGCCCTACGTGGTGCCCGCGGAGGGGGCCACCGCCCTGAGGGTCGCCGCCGTCGACCTGGGCATCAAGTCGATGACCCCGGCGCTGATGGCGCGGCGCGGCGTCGAGGTGCACGTGCTGCCGGCGTCCTCGACGATCGAGGACGTGCTGGCCGTCTCGCCCGACGGCGTGTTCTTCAGCAACGGCCCCGGCGACCCGGCCACGGCAGACCGGCAGGTGGCCCTGCTCGGCGAGGTGCTCGGTCGGCGGATGCCGTTCTTCGGCATCTGCTTCGGCAACCAGTTGCTCGGGCGGGCGCTGGGGCGGGGCACCTACAAGCTCGGGTACGGCCACCGCGGCATCAATCAGCCGGTCATGGACCGGGCCACCGGCAGGGTCGAGGTCACCGCCCACAACCACGGCTTCGCCGTCGACGCACCGCTGGACGCCCCCTTCGAGAGCCCGTTCGGCGTCGCCGAGGTCAGCCACGTCGGGCTCAACGATGGGGTGGTCGAGGGGCTGCGCTGCCTGGAGATCCCCGCGTTCTCGGTGCAGTACCACCCGGAGGCGGCGGCCGGACCCCACGACTCCGCCCATCTGTTCGACCGGTTCGTCGAGGCGATGTCGGGCCGGACGACGGGCCGGACGACGGGCCGGACGACGGGCCCGGCGGCGGCAGGGGATCGCTGATGCCCCGGCGCACCGACCTCACCAGCGTCCTGGTGATCGGCTCCGGGCCGATCGTGATCGGGCAGGCCTGCGAGTTCGACTACTCCGGTACCCAGGCGTGCCGGGTGCTGCGCGCCGAGGGGCTGCGCGTCGTCCTGGTGAACTCCAACCCGGCCACGATCATGACCGACCCGGAGTTCGCCGATGCCACCTACGTGGAGCCGATCACTCCCGAGGTGGTCGAGGCGATCATCGCCAAGGAACGTCCCGACGCCCTGTTGGCCACCCTCGGCGGGCAGACGGCGCTCAACACGTCGATGGCCCTGCACGAGGCCGGGGTGCTGGAGCGGTACGGCGTCGAGCTGATCGGCGCCGGCGTCTCGGCGATCCGGGCAGGCGAGGACCGACAGCAGTTCAAGGAGGTCATCGATCGGGTGCGTGAGGTGCACGGACTCGACGCGGCGGTGGCCGGCTCGCGGATCTGCCACTCGATGCCCGAGTGTCACGAGGCGGCCGCCGAGCTGGGCTACCCGGTCGTCGTCCGGCCGTCGTTCACCATGGGCGGACTCGGCTCAGGGATCGCCCGCGACCCCGAGGAGCTCGGGCGGATCGCCGGGGCCGGTCTGCACCACTCGCCGACCACCGAGGTGCTGCTCGAGGAGTCGATCCTGGGGTGGAAGGAGTTCGAGCTCGAGCTGATGCGCGACCGCCACGACAACGTCGTGGTGGTCTGCTCGATCGAGAACCTCGACCCGATGGGGGTGCACACCGGCGACTCGATCACCGTGGCCCCCGCGCTCACCCTGACCGACCGGGAGTACCAGCGGCTGCGGGACATCGGCATCGCGGTGATCCGCGAGGTCGGCGTGGACACCGGCGGCTGCA
>CAYYCE010000258.1:0-5006 GCA_964469635.1 uncultured Kineosporiaceae bacterium | reverse complement strand
ACCCGATCGACCGCGAGCGCCGCGCCGCCGCCCGGGTACCGCTGGACCACTCCGGCCCGCTGGCCCGGATACTGGACTGGGCGAGCCGCCGGATCCACGGCGAGCGGCTCGACCTCATCGGCGCCCTGTTGCACAACCGCAGGGTGCTGTGGGCCGACCTGCTGTTCGAGCGCCGGATCGCCCGCTGGGACCGGCTCGACCCCGATCTCGAGGCGCTGGCCGTCATGGCCGTGGCCTGTCGGATCGGGTGCACCTGGTGCATCGACTTCGGCCACTACCAGGCCAAGACCCGCGGTCTCGACGTCCAGGCCCTGCGCGAGGTGGCGACCTGGCACACCTCGACCGGATTCACCCCGCGGCAACGGGGTGTGCTGGCCTATGCCGAGGCGATGACGGACACCCCGCCCGAACCCGGGGACGATCTCGTGGCGGCACTGCGCGCCGATCTGGGCGATGCGGCGTTGGTGGAACTGACCATGATGATTGCCGTGGAGAATCAGCGCTCGCGGTTCAACGCCGCCCTGGGTCTGCGCAGCCAGGGCCTGGCCGACCGTTGCGAGGTGCCGGGGTGAACTCGCCGGCAGGCCGTGGCGACGCCCCGGAGGACGTCTTCGAGTCCCATCGCGGGCTGCTGTTCACGATCGCCTACGAGATGCTGGCCAGCACCGCCGACGCGGAGGACGTCGTCCAGGACACCGGCCCGCCGTCCTCGGAGCCGGGTCGACGCGGCCACCCACGGCCGGGTCCTGGCCCGGTTCCTCGCCGCCGCCGCGGGTCAGGACCTCGATGGACTCCTGAGCGTCCTGGCCCCGGACGTCGTGCTGCTCACCGACTCCGGCGGTGCGGTCTCGGCCGCGCGCCGACCCGTCCTGGGCGCCGACGCCGTCGCCCGGATGGCGATGGGCCTGGCCCGGCGCGGCGTCGGCGCCGAGATCCGGTGGGCCGAGGTCAACGCTCTGCCGGGGGTGCTGATCAGCCTGGACGGCGAGCGGGTCGAGACCGTCATGACCGTCACCGTGGACGGTGAACGGATCACGGCGGTCCACATGACGCGCAATCCCGACAAGCTGGACCGGCTCACCCCACGGGCCCTGTCCCGCCGGTGAGGTCCCGCCGGTGAGGTCCCGCCGGTCCGGTCGGGGTCCTCGGGCGGTGCGTCAGGAGAGGGCCTCGTCGTCGACCGGTCGCTCGTTGTAGACGTGGGCCAGTTCCTGCGGCGACATCGCGGCGATCCGGGTGCGCCGCCAGTGTCCACCGAGCGGCAGCACGGGCCCGGCCGGCCCCGCCGGAGGCCGCGACCTCGGCGATCCACGGCGTGGGGTCGATCGGTTCGCCGAAACTCACCCGGACCGGGTGCGGCCTGGGCGCACGGGCACCCACAGGCTGGACCCGGTCCGTCCCGACCAGGGCGACGGGGACGACGGGCGCCCCGGACTGCAGCGCCAGCCAACCGACCCCGGTGCGGCCCCGATAAAGCCGGCCGTCGCGCGACCGGGTGCCCTCGGGGTAGATGCCGAACGCGGCTCCCTCGGCCAACACCTCCATGGCCAGGCGGAGCGAGGCCATCGCGTCGCCGTGGCCGCCGCGCCGGACGGGCACCGCGTCGACCACTGTGAAGAAGGTCCGCGAGAGCCACCCGCGCAGTCCCGTGCCCTCGAAGTACTCGGCCTTGGCGAGGAACCGCACCCGACGGGGCATCACCAGCGGCAGCACCACGCTGTCGATGAAGCTCAGATGGTTGCTCGCGATGATCACCGGCCCGGTGGCGGGGATGTGCTCACGCCCGTGGATCCTCGGGCGCCACACCAGCCGAAAGACCAGATTCACGACCGCGTGGGCGATCCTGTAGCCCAAGGCGACCTCCCGACGTCGGCGCGGATCCTCGGCGACACAGATCCTTGGCGACGCCGCCGCAAGGCCTCGTCACTCTAGCCCAGCACGAGCGTCGCCGAGCGGTCGATCGCGCGCTCCGGTGGGCCCGAGGATCTGCGCTCGCTCCTATCTGGGAGTGGAGAATTTCCGTAGACTTGGATTGCTGAAGGGAGTTATTACATGACACGGGTGACAATGCCGCCGATTCTTGCCCTGGATGCCGCGGCGGTGCGGCGCGCCCGGAGCCTGGCCCGGCGCGTGGGACGCCCCGTGGTCAAGCTCGCCAGGACCCACACCACGGTCTCGGTGGAACGCGCCACGCTGCGCCTGGCCGGCTTGGCCGGGGCCGACAGCGAGCGGGTTCCGTGGGTGAACCATCTGGCAGACGCGGTGCGCGGTCAGGTCGGGCTGGCCCACGGGGTGTCGCTGCCGGTCTGGGACGCGCTGGCCCGCGGCGAGGCCGCGGACCTGGCCACCCTGGCGCAGAAGGCGGCGGCCGGCTCGGTCGCCTTCCGCATCCCGGAGGGCAGGGCGGCCGAACGCGCCGGACGACGAGCCCGGACCGCCGTCGGCCGGGGGGTCACCCGCATCGACCGCGCCCGCGCCCGGCGGGAGCGGCTCATCGCCCGCTGGGGCGAGGCGCCGCGCCGTCCCTGGATCTACCTCATCGTCGCCACCGGCGACATCCACGAGGACATCGTCCAGGCCCGGGCCGCCGCCCGGGCGGGCGCCGACGTGATCGCCGTGATCCGCTCGACCGGGCAGAGTCTGCTCGACTACGTGCCGGAGGGGGCGACCCGCGAGGGGTATGCGGGCACCTACGCCACCGGCGAGAACTTCCGGCTGATGCGGGCCGCGCTCGACGGGGTCAGCAAGGAGTTGGGCCGTTACGTCAGGCTGACCAACTACGCCTCGGGGCTGTGCATGCCCGAGATCGCGGCGCTGGCCGGCATGGAACGCCTCGACATGATGCTCAACGACTCGATGTACGGGATCCTCTTCCGCGACATCAACCCGATCCGCACCTTCGTCGACCAGCGGTTCAGCCGGCAGATCCATGCCCGCGCGGGGATCATCATCAACACGGGCGAGGACAACTACCTCACCACCGCCGACGCCGTCGAGGCCGCCCACACCGTCACGGTCAGCCAGTTGCTCAACGAGTACTTCGCCGCCGAGGCCGGCCTCGAGCCGTGGCAGATGGGCCTGGGGCACGCCTTCGAGATCGACCCCTCGATCCCCGACTCGTTCCGCCTCGAACTCGCCCATGCGCTGCTGGCCCGCACCCTGTTCCCGAAAGCGCCGCTGAAGTGGATGCCGCCGACCAAGCACATGACCGGCGACGTCTTCCGCGGCTATCTGCTCGACGGATTCTTCAACCTCGCCGGCGCGCTCACCGGCCAGGGCATCCTGCTCGTCGGCATGATGACCGAGGCGGTGGTCACCCCCTGGCTGTCCGACCGCGACCTGGCACTGCAGAACGTCCGCTACGTCCTGGACGCCTGCTCCGGCCTGGTCGAGGACTTCCACCCACCGGCGGACGGGTTCATCGCCACCCGGGCCCGCACGGTGCTGGCCGAGGCGGTGGGGCTGCTGGAGCGGATCGACGAGGACGGTCTGCTCGGGGCCATCGGCGACGGCACCTTCGGCCTGATGCGCCGGCCGGCCGACGGCGGCAGGGGCCTGGACGGCGTCGAGAGGCGCGCGCCCGGATATCTCAACCCGGCCATCGACATCCTCGAGTCACCGGCCGCCGAACGACGGGAGGGGGTCTCGCGATGAAGGCGACGCCCGGGGCGAGCACCATGAACCTGGTGCGCCCCTACGGGGACAGCACCGGCGACGGCATGGTGCAGTTGTCCTTCACGCTTCCGGTGCCTGCCGGCAGGCGCGCCGAGGCGGCGGCCCAGCAGCTCGCCCGCGCCATGGGCATCGACCCGGCGATGGTGGTCCACTCCCGGGCCATGGGGGACTCGTTCACGTTCGTCGTGGTCTACGGCAGGGTCAACCACGTCGTCGATCTGGACACCGTGACCGTGACCGAGCGGGACTACCCGCTGCTGACGCCCAAGGAGGCCAACGCCGCGATCCGACGCGGGCTGCGCCGTAGACTCGTGGTGGTCGGAGCCTGCATCGGCACCGACGCCCACACCGTGGGCATCGACGCGATCCTCAACATCAAGGGGTTCGCGGGGGAGAAGGGCCTGGAGTACTACCAGGGGATCACGGTGGTGAACCTGGGCGCCCAGGTCGTGGTGCCGGACCTCGTCGAGCGCTCGCTGGCGGCCCGGGCCGACGCCGTCCTGGTCTCCCAGGTCGTCACCCAGCGGGACGCGCACCTGCACAACACCCGGGAGATGGCCGCCGCCTTCCGCGAGGCCTACCCGGCCGACCGTCGCCCGCTGCTGGTCGTCGGCGGCCCCCGGTTCGACGAGGGCGCCGCCGGGCGGCTGGGGGTCGACAAGGTGTTCGGCAAGGGCACCACCCCCTCGGAGGTGGCCTCCTACCTGGTACACACCTTGGTCCGGCCGAGCAGGACCCGATGACACACGACGGGAGGCCACCCCGATGACGGACGATCCGCGCCTCGGCCTGAGCGTCAGCCACCGCCGGTACGTGCCGTACAGCCACGCCCACTACGCGGGCGACCTGGTGGACGGCGCCTACAGCCTGGCCTGCTTCGGTGACGTCGCCACCGAGGTCTGTATCCGCACCGACGGCGACGAGGGCCTGTTCGCGGGCTACTCCGAGGTGTCCTTCCTGGCGCCGGTGCGCGCCGGCGACATCCTCGAGGTGACCGCCACCGTGACCCGGGTCGGGCGTCGCAGCCGCGAGCTGGAACTCACCGCCACCGTGCTCTGCCGCGGCCTGGCGGCCCGCGACGGCGCGGCCCCCGGGGCCGCCGAGGTGCTCGCCGAACCGATCGTCGCGACCCGGGCCCGAGGCACCGTGGTCGTCCCCGTCCGGCCACCGGCCGGCGGCTGACCGACACGCCGGACAATCACGAAAACCACGGCCAGCCCGGTCGCCGACACAACCCCGCTGACCTGCACCGACGCGCGTTCTTGCTGGTCAGCGCCATGTTGACAGCTCACAGCGAACGGCTAGGTTCGAGCTGGCCGTCCACCCGAGAG
>CAYYCE010000257.1:0-5028 GCA_964469635.1 uncultured Kineosporiaceae bacterium | reverse complement strand
CGAGCGCGCCTCCGACCGGTACGGCGTGCCGGCGCACAGCATTCTGCAGCGGGTCGGCGAGGCCGGCTACGTCGGAGGCCAGGAGGACATGATCATCGACATCGCGTTGCAACTGCAGCAGGAGCAGGAGCTGGGCGACCTGGCCGGGATGGGGGTCCGCTGATGACCGGTTGGGACGTGGACCGCGCCGCCACCGCCCTGCTCGGGTGCGAGGACAACCGCTGCGACCGCGGGCCGATCACCGATGAGTGGCCCGAGCTCGACCTGGAGACCGCCTACGCGGTGCAGGACGAGACGCTGCGCCGCCGGCTGGATCGGGGCGAGCATCTGATCGGGGTCAAGCTCGGCCTGACCAGCCGGGCCAAGCAGAAGCGGATGGGCATCGAGGTGCCGCTGGTGGCCTGGCTCACCGATGCCATGCTGCTGCCCGCGGGTGAGCCGGTGCCGCAGGGCAAGCTGATTCACCCGCGGATCGAGCCGGAGATCGTGTTCGTCATGGCGCGCGACCTCGAGGGTCCGGGAGTCAGTGCGGCGCAGGCGATCTCGGCTGTCGACCTGGTGCTCGGCGGGGCCGAGGTGATCGATAGCAGATACCGCGACTTCAAGTTCACCCTGCCGGACGTCGTGGCCGACAACGCCTCCTCCGGCGCCTTCGTCACCGGCCCGGTCGCGATGCCCGCCGACGGTCTCGACCTGGCCATGGAGGCGGTGCTGGTCGAGGTCGACGGCGCGATCGTCGACTCGGCGACCGGGGCCGCCGTCCAGGGCCACCCGGCCGAGGCCCTTGCGCTGGCCGTCAACGATCTCGGACGGCGCGGCAAGCGGCTCGAGGCCGGCTGGCTGGTGCTGACCGGCGGCATGACGGACGCCGTGTTCGCGCCGCCGGGCGCCTCGATCGCCTGCCACTTCACGACTCTGGGGTCGGTCCACCTCAGCGGCGGCCTGCCGCCCCAGGCCGGGAACGGCGGCGCCTGATGCCACTGGTCGAGGTGACGATGGCGACCGGGCGAACCCCGGAGCAGATCCGCGCCCTGATGCACGAGGTGCACCAGGCCGTGGTGCGCTCGATCGGCGTACCGAGCGCGAGCGTGCGGGTCGTCGTCCGCGAGGTCCCCCGCACCCACTGGTCGGCGGACGATGTGACGCTGGCCGAGCGCGATGCCCAACGTGACGCCGCGCAACAGGCTTCGGAAGGGAGTTGACGTGGAGTTCTTCGGACACATCATCGACGGCGTCGAGGTGGAGTCGCTGGACGGCAAGCGGTTCGACACCATCAATCCCTGGACCCGGCAGAAGTGGGGCGAGGTCGCCGAGGGCGGCGCGGCGGACGCCGACCGGGCGATCGCCTCGGCGCGCAAGGCCTTCGACGAGGGGCCCTGGCCGCGGATGGGGCGCAACGAACGCGCGGCACTGATCCACCAGCTGGCCGACCTCATGGTCGCGCACACCGACGACCTGGCCCGGCTCGACGCCACGGACATGGGCAAGCCCATGACTCAGGCCCGGCACGACGTGGCCCGGTCGGTGTGGAACTTCCGGTTCTTCGCCGACCACCAACGCGACCACCTGGGTGAGGTCATGCCCATGGACTCCGGCCATCACACGTACACCACGTACAACCCGGCCGGCGTGGTGGCGGCGATCTCGCCCTGGAACTTCCCGCTGATGATGGCCACCTGGAAGATCGCCCCGGCGATCGCCTGGGGGAACACCTGCATCATCAAGCCCGCCGAGGACACCCCCGCGTCGGTGAACCTGCTCGGCAAGCTGGCGGCACAGGTGCTGCCGCCGGGCGTGCTCAACGTGCTCAACGGTTTCGGCGTCCCGGCCGGGGCCTCGCTGACCGGTGACGACCGGGTCGACCGGGTGACCTTCACCGGTGAGTCGGGCACCGGCAGCATCATCATGGCCGCGGCGGCCGGCCATCTGGCGCCGGTCTCGCTGGAGTTGGGCGGCAAGGGCGCGAACATCGTGTTCGAGGACGCCGAACTGGACAACGCCGTCCACTGGGCGATCGAGTCGATCTTCCGGAACGCGGGGCAGGTCTGCCTGGCCGGGTCGCGGCTGTTCGTCCAGTCGAGCGTCTACGAGGAGTTCCTGGCCCGGTTCAAGGCGGCCGCCGAGGCGCTGCGGATCGGCGACCCGTTCGATCCGGAGAGCCAGTTCTCCTGCCTGGCCTCCGAGGAGCACTACGTCAAGGTCAGGGGCTTCGTCGACACCGTGCCCGAGCAGGGCGGCAAGATCCTCACCGGGGGCGTCGCCGAGGACGGTTCCTGGATGGTGCGCCCGACGATCGTCACCGACCTGCCGCTGACCGCCCCGCAGTACTGCCAGGAGATCTTCGGTCCCGTGGTGGTGGTCAACAGGTTCGACACCGAGGAGGAGGTCGTCCACCTGGCGAACGACACCCGGTACGGGCTCAACGCGATGCTGTTCACCGAGAACCTGTCGCGGGCCCACCGGGTGGCGGAGAACCTGCGCGCCGGCACGGTGTGGGTGAACTGTTTCTTCATCCGGGATCTGCGGACACCGTTCGGCGGTGTGGGCGACTCCGGCGTGGGCCGCGAGGGCGGCAACTACAGCCGCGAGTTCTTCACCGAGCCCAAGGCCATCGTGATGCAGATCCAACGCTGACCCCGACCCCGACGCCGGCGTCGGGTGGCGGGCCGGGCGAGCGGGTCAGGAGCGGCGCGTCTTGAGGCGCTCTCGCAGCAGTTCCACCCCGATGGGCACCACCGAGACGGCCACGATGGCCAGCAGGATGACCTCGATGTTGGTGCGGACGAACTCCACGTTGCCCAGGGCGGCCCCGAGCAGGGTCACGCCCGAGGCCCAGAACAGCGCCCCGATCCCGCTGTAGAGGAAGTACCGGCGCCGCTCCATCCGTCCCACGCCCGCCATCACGGTGATGAACGTCCGCACGATGGGCACGAACCGGGCGAGCACGATGGCACGGTTGCCGTACCGATCGAAGAACTCGGTCGTCTTGTCGACGTACTCCCGCCGGAACAGTCGCGAGTCGTCCCGCTTGAAGATCGCCGGTCCGGCCGCGGCCCCGATCTGGTAGCCGGAGACGTTGCCGGCGAACGCGGCGATCGTGAGCACCACGCAGGCCAGCCACAGCGAGTGCGGGATGACGCCGGAGGTGATGAGCAGACCCACGGTGAACAGCAGCGAGTCCCCGGGTAGGAAGAAGCCGATCAGGAGTCCGCACTCGGCGAAGATGATGGCCGCCGCCCCCCACAGGGCCGAGGCCCCGAAGGCCTTCAGCAGGGTGTCGGGGTCCAACCAGGAGGGCCCCAGTGCGGGCACCAGAGACGGGGGCTGAGCGATCGCCTGGCCAAGCTGCTGGGCGAGCATGATGGCATCCGTGAGCACCGAGCCAGCCTACGTGGCGCCCGTGGGCGTCGGACCGTGGAACGGGCAATGGCCGGACGACGACCGCCTCGACCCCGTGCTGCTGCGCGAGGGTGACCGGCGCAACGTCGCCGACCGCTACCGGTACTGGCGGGTCGAGGCGATCCGCGCCGACCTCGCCGCCCGCGCTCACCCGTTCCACGTCGCCGTCGAGAACTGGGCCCACGATTTCAACATCGGGTCGGTGGTACGCACCGCCAACGCCTTCAATGCCGCCGGCGTGCACATCGTCGGACGGCGCCGCTGGAACCGACGCGGAGCGATGGTCACCGACGCCTACCTGGACGTCGTCCACCACCCGGACGTCGCGGACCTGGCGGCATGGGCCCGGCGGGCCGGGCTGCCCGTCCTGGGCGTGGACAACCTGCCGGGCGCCGTCCCGCTCGAGACCTACCGGCTGCCGAGCGGCTGCGTGCTGGTGTTCGGCCAGGAGGGACCGGGGCTGTCGGACGGCGCGCGCCGAGCCTGCCAGGCCGTGCTGTCGATCGCCCAGTTCGGCTCGACCCGCTCGATCAACGCCGGGGCGGCGGCCGCCATCGCCATGCACGCCTGGATCCGCGAGCATGCCACCCAAACGTCGTGATCATGCGTACCCTCGGCACGCCGAAAGTGCATGATCACGACGATTCGCAGAGGTACATGGCGCCGAGCACCGCCGACGCCCCCACGGCGAACCGCCAGCCGAGGACCTCGCCGCCGATCAGGACGGCGAACACGCTCGCCCACACCGGCTCGAAGGTCATCACGATGGCGGCCCGGGCGGGGTGCAGATGGGCCTGGGCCCAGGTCTGCAGCAGCATCGTGACCGCCCCGACGACGATGGCCATGTAGATCATGACGAGCCACTCCGAGCGCCCCGACGGCAGCGTGAGGCCGCCGGGCAGCGCGGCGATACCGCTCACGAGGGCGGTGGCGCCCGACTGGATCACGGCGACCTCGACGGTGTACCGGGTGTCCGCCCAGGCCCCGAGGGCGACGATCTGCCCCGCACAGACCAGCGCGGCGACCAGGGTGATCAGCTCGCCCCGTCCCAGCGGCGGACCGCCGCCGAGGTTCAGCGTCATGGCGCCCAGCCCCGCCGTGGCCAGACCGACCGCCGTCCAGACCCGGCCGGTCACCGGCTGCCGCAGCACGACGGCGGCCAGCAGCGGAGTGAAGACCACGTACATGCCCACCACGAAGGCGCTCACCGATGCCGTGGTGTCGGCCAGCCCCATGGTCAACAGCAGGTTGCCGACGCCGAACAGGACGCCGATCACCAGCGCCCGGCCGAACAGGACGGGCGGCATCCTCAGCACCCCGCGGGGGCGCAGCGTGGCAAGGACCAGGGTCGCCAGGCCGAACCTGACGGCGAGGTAGTCGGCGGCGGGGATGCGGCGGGTCGCCTGGTCGAGCAGGACGAAGGTGGAGCCCCAGGCCACCGTCACCAGCAGCAGGCCGCCGATCGCGGCCCAGGACCGATCGCGGACCGGCCGGGCCGAGAGCCGGTCCGACCGGCCGTCGGGCAGCGGGCCGGATCCGGGGCGCGGACGGGGGACGGAATGGGTGGCCTCACGGTTGATCGCGGTGCTCATGTCCCCAGACAACTGGGCTGACCTGCGAAGATTGCCC
>CAYYCE010000256.1:4010-5029 GCA_964469635.1 uncultured Kineosporiaceae bacterium | reverse complement strand
CGGCAATGGGCCTCGGGTCCTGGAACTGACCCACCAGGGACTGGACCTCGGGATGGGGCCGGAGACCCTCCTGTTCGAGTCGCTGATCCCCTCGCTGGAAGAGGTCGGCGCGCGGTTCGAACGCGGGGACTTCTTCGTGCCCGAGATGCTTATGGCCGGGCGCGCGATGAGCGGAGCGCTCAACGTCCTGCGCCCGCTGCTGGCGGACACCGGCGCCGAGACCGTCGGCACCTTCGTGATGGGCACGGTGAAGGGCGACGTCCACGACATCGGCAAGAACCTGGTCAACATCATGCTGGAAGGGGCCGGCTTCCACGTGATCGACCTCGGCGTCCAGGTCGCCCCGGAGAAGTTCGTCAGGGCGATCGAGGAGCACCGGCCGGACATCGTGGGCTTCTCGGCCTTCCTCACCACGACGATGCCGATGTTCAAGGCGAACATCAACGCGCTCCAGAAGGCGGGGCTGCGGGACCAGGTCATCGTCATGGTGGGCGGCGCGCCGGTGACGCAGGAGTACGCCGACGCGGTGGGCGCCGACGGCTATGCGGCGGACGCCGCCACCACGGTGCGCAGGGCCAAGGACCTGATCGGTCGGCGGCGCGCCGCCGTCGCCGTCTGATGCGTTAGCTGACAAGGAGTCCCGCACATGCACACCGTTCTGCGGTCGGCCTCACGCGAGATCGTCATCGGGCCCGATCAACCGTTCTGCGTCATCGGTGAACGCATCAACCCCACCGGTCGACCGAAGTTCCAGGAGGAGCTGCGCGCCGGCGACATGCACCGGATCGTCGAGGACGTCCGAGCCCAGGTGGCCGGCGGGGCGATGATGCTCGACGTCAACATGGGGGTGCCGCTGGCCGACGAGGCGCGGCTGCTCTCCGACGCGGTCAAGCTCGTCCAGTCGCTCACCGACCTGCCGCTGTGCATCGACTCCTCGGTCGTCGAGGCGCTGGACGCCGGGCTGGCCGCCTACGAGGGCAAGGCGCTGGTCAATTCGGTGACCGGGGAGAGCGAGCGGC
>CAYYCE010000256.1:3742-4000 GCA_964469635.1 uncultured Kineosporiaceae bacterium | reverse complement strand
TCGAGACGATCCTGCCGCGGGGGAAGCGCCACGGCGCCGCGGTGATCGCGCTGCCGAACGAGGAGGACGAGATCCCGGAGGACCCGGCCAAGCGGTTGGAGATCACCCGGCGGATCGTCGAGATCGCCACGAAGGAGTACGGCATCCCGATCGAGGACATCGTCATCGACCCACTGGCGATGCCGATCGGCGCCAACCACGCCTACGGCCGGTGGACCATGCAGGCGATCTCCATGATCCGCGACGAGCTCGACCTGC
>CAYYCE010000256.1:0-3732 GCA_964469635.1 uncultured Kineosporiaceae bacterium | reverse complement strand
CACCACGCTGGGCGCCGGCAACGTCTCCTTCGGGATGCCCGGGCGGCACGCCCTCGGGTCGGCCTTCCTGCCGATGGCGATGCACTCGGGGCTGACCAGCGCCATCATGGACGCCCGGACGCCGCAGATGGTGGAGTCGGTGAAGGCGGCGGATCTCATGATGGGCAACGACGAGTGGGGCGCGAACTGGATCGGCCTGTACCGGGCCAAGCAGCGGGCCGCCGAGGAGACGGCCCGGCAGGCGGCGGGGTGACGGAGCCCACGCAGAAGCCCGTGAAGGAGCCCCGCGAGCAGTACCTGCGCGAGGGTCTGCTGGGCGAGCACCCGGAGGCTTTCGCCACCCCGACCACGGAGGGAACAGGGACCGAGCCGGAGGAGCCGGAGGGCCCGAGTCGGGCGCGGATCACCTTCGTCTCGGCTGCCCGGGACGCCTCGCGTGCCGAGCACGAGGTCCGGGTGCCGACGGGGGTGACGGTCTTCGACGCCGCCATCTGGAACGGCATCGCGATCGACTCCACGTGCGGCGGGCACGGCACCTGCCGCAAGTGCACGGTGCGGGTCATCGGCGGTGCGGTGCCGGTCGGCCGGGTCGACCCGCGGGCGTTCACCGCCGAACAGCTCCGGCAGGGATGGCGGCTGGCCTGTCTGGCCCGCGCGCAGTCCGACCTGACCGTCGAGGTACCGCCGCTGCGGACCCGGCCCAAGGCGGCCACCGTGGGGGTGGGGCGGCAGGTGATCCTGCGACCCGCCGTCCAGAAGCGCTACGTCGAACTGGACGAGCCGACGCTCGCCGATCAGCGCCCGGACCTGCAGCGGCTGCTGGACGCCATCGACGACCTCGAGCTGCGGGCCGACCTGCACGCCGTCCGGAGTCTCCCGAAGACGTTGCGGGAGAACGCCTTCAAAGTGACGGCCGTCGTGGTCGACGACCTGCTCGTCGACGTCGAGGGCGGCGACACCAGGACGGAGTCGTACGGCATCGCCTTCGACCTGGGAACCACCACGGTGGTCGCCACGCTGCTGGATCTGGGCACCGGGGCACCCGAGGCGGTGCGGTCGGTGCTCAACCGGCAGCAGAGCTTCGGCGGCGACGTGATCAGCCGGATCAGCGCGACGATGCTCGATCCGTCGGCGTTGCACCGGCTCCGCACCGGCGCCCAGGAGACGCTCCGGGAGCTGGCCGGCGAGGTGTGCGCCGAGGCCGGTGTCGCCCCGGAGCGGGTGTACGAGGTGGCCCTGGCCGGGAACGCGACGATGACCCACCTGGTGCTGGGGATCGACCCGGAGCCGCTGGGGGTTGCTCCGTTCGTCATGTCCAGCAAGGCCTTTCCCGATCTGAGGGCCGCCGAGCTCGGCCTGGGCGCGGAGGTGGTCCACCCGGGGGCACGGGCCTTCGTGTTCCCCGCGCTGGGGGCCTACGTCGGCGGCGACATCGTCGCAGGGATGCTCGCGGCGGGCATGGACCGGGACAAGCGGTTGCGGCTGTTCATCGACGTCGGCACCAACTGCGAGATCGTTCTCGGCGACTCCAGGCGGCTGCTGTCCACCGCGGCTCCGGCCGGACCGGCGTTCGAGGGTGCCTCGATCCGGTGCGGCATGAGGGCCGCGGACGGGGCGATCGAGGTGGTCAAGCTGAACCCCGAATCGGTGGGGCTGCAGGTGATCGGCGACGTCGAGCCGGTCGGACTGTGCGGGTCCGGGCTGGTCGACGCCGTGGCCGAACTGGTCGCCGTGGGGTTGCTCGACTCCTCGGGCCGGTTCATCCCGACCGCGCAGGCCGCGGAACGGCTGCCGGGGCTCGCCGAGCGGTTGGTGGAGACCGATGCCGGCGAGCGGGTGTTCGTGCTGCACTGGGCCGGCGAGGTCGGCGATGTGGAGCGCTCGGTGTACCTGTCCCAGCGCGACGTGCGGGAACTCCAGTTCGCCAAGGCGGCGATCGCCACGGGATGGCGGCTGCTGCTGGAGGAGTACGGCGCCTCGGTCTCGGACGTGCAGCAGGTACTGCTGGCCGGCTCGTTCGGCTCGTACCTGTCGGCGCCGAGCGCGGTGAGGATCGGGTTGGTGCCGGAGGTTCCGGTGCTGCGGATCGTCGCGGCGGGCAACGTCGCCGGCGAGGGCGCGAAGATGGTCCTGCTGTCGGCGCGGGAGCGCGAGGGCGCCAACGCCCTGCTGGAGGAGGTGCGCTATGTCGAGCTCTCCGACCGGGCGGACTTCAACGACCTCTTCGTCGACCAACTCGCCTTCCCCGGCTGAGGCCGGCGGGCCGGAGCCGATCGCGGTCGTCGCCTGCGGCGCGATCGCCCAGCCGGTGGCCCGGATCGCCGAGGCCCGGGGCTGGCCGGTCTCGGTGCACCCGCTGCCGCCGCTGCTGCACAACCGTCCCGAGCGGATCGCGGAGGCCGTCGAGCGGCTCGCGACGTCCCTGATGTCCCGGCACCACCGGGTCGCCGTGGCCTACGCCGACTGCGGCAGCTACGGGGCCCTGGACGACGTGTGCGCCCGGCTGGGGTTGACCCGGCTGCGGGGCGCGCACTGCTACGACGTGTTCGCCGGACCGGAGCGCATCGAGCGGCTGATGGCGGACGAGCCCGGTACCTATCTGTTGACCGACTACCTGGCGGCCTCGTTCCATCGCAGCGTGGTGGTCGAGCTCGGCCTGGACCGCCACCCCGACCTGCGCGAGGACTACTTCGGGCACTACACCCGCGTGGTGTGGCTCGCCCAGGACCCGACACCGCAGCTACGCCGTGCGGCCCAGGACGCCGCGGACCTGCTCGGCCTGCCGCTCGAGGTCGTGCTCACCGGCGAGGGCGGCCTGGCGTCCGAACTGGAGCGGTTCGTCGGCCCGTCCTAGCCCCTCCCGGCCCCTGGGCGCGCGCGACCCGCGTGCGACCCAGGTCGGGGCGGCCGACGACGGATTCAGGTGCGCGCGCCCTGCAACTGCATCCGGGTGAGGAACAGCGCGTCGGTCAGGTCCGCGCCGCGCAGATCGGCGCCCCTCAGGTCCGCGCCGAGCAGGTCGGCGCTGCACAGGTCCGACTCGCGCAGGTCGGCCCGCACCAGGACCGCGCCGCGGAACGTGGCCGCCCGAAGGTCGGCGCCCCGCCAGGCGATCCCGGCGAGCTCGGCCCGGGAGTGGTCGGCGCAGTCGGACCGGACGGCGCCGCGCACCTGTGCGCTCACCCCGGCCAGCACCCGCGAGGCCCGACCGCGCAGCTCCGCCAGGTCGGCGTCCCGATCACCGGCCGCCGCCCGCCCCGCCGCCCGAGCCACGTCGTCCCGCAGCGCCCGCACCGCCGCACCGAGCTCGGCCGACACCTCGCGGCGCGCGGCGTCCCGCAGGTACCAGAGCAGCTCGTGCAGCCCGCCCACCACCTCGAGGGCGGCGAGGAGGTCGGCCAGGGGAGCATCCCCGAGCGCGCTCACCACCCGTTGCCCGGCGCCGAAGCAGTCGTAGGCGACGCACCCCGGGTACCCGCGGCCGATCAGCTCGGCGTGGATCGTGCAGCGCCGACCGCCGTCCAGGTGGTGGCAGGGCGTGCCGGCCGGTTTGGTGTGCGCGAAGTCCGCCGAGACCGCGAAGCCCGGCCCGATGCAGCACAACGCCCGGCACGCCGAGCAGTCGGCCACCAGCTCCGGATCCGGCGTCACGCCCACAGTGTGGCAGCGCGGTGGGGCCAGCCGGTGGGGTGGCCGAGCAGCTCACTCCGCCCCCGGACCACCGTTCTCGTC
>CAYYCE010000255.1:0-5030 GCA_964469635.1 uncultured Kineosporiaceae bacterium | reverse complement strand
CGCGCTGCCCGACCCCGGACCGATGCCCGGCTACGCCGTCGCGGTGCTGGCGGTCGGGGCCCTGGCCGGGGCGGTGGCCGCCTCCCGGGTGATGCGGGCCGACCCGTCACCCGATCGGGCGGGGTGGCTGACCGCGCTGATCGACGTCCTCGTCCTCGCCCTGGGGTCCGGGGTGGGCATGACCGCCCTGGCGGGTCTGACCACCGGCGCCGCCGGGCCCGGCCGGCTCGGCGAGGTCGGCGCGGTGCCCTACCTGGTGGGAGCGGCGTTCGCGGCCGAGGTGGCGATCGGCGCCACGCTGCTCCTCCTGGTGCGCCGGGGCGCCCCTGCGCTGGCCGATGCCGTGCAGCCGCTCCGAGGTCGATATCGTCGAGGCTTGTGAGCCCGCCCGCCTCCGTCGTCGTCCTGGTCTCCGGATCGGGAACCATTCTGCAGGCGCTGCTGGACGCCGCCCGCGGCCCCCAGGCCGAGGTGTTCGGCGTGGCCGGGGTGGTCAGCGACCGCGAGGACGCCCACGGGCTGCAACGCGCGCGGCAGGCGGGGGTGCCGACCGCGGTGGTCCGCCTCGCGGACTTCGAGGACCGGACCACCTGGGACGTCGCGGTCGCCAGGGCCGTGTCGGTGTTCTCCCCCGACCTGGTGGTGCTGGCCGGGTTCATGCGACTGCTCGGCCGCGGCTACCTGCGCGAGCACGGCAGCCGCACCATCAACACCCATCCCGCCCTGATGCCCGCCTTCCCCGGCGCACACGCCGTCCGGGACGCCCTGGCCTACGGCGTCAGGGTGACCGGGGTGACGGTGATGCTGGTGGACGACGGCGTGGACACCGGCCCGGTGGTGGCGCAGCGGGCGGTGGAGGTGGCCGAGACGGACGACGAGGCCTCCCTGCACGAGCGGGTGAAGGTGGTCGAGCGCGAGCTGCTCGTCGACGTGGTCGCGCGCATGGTGCGCCACGGTTGGAGCATCGAGGACAGGAAGGTCCAGCTGGGATGAGCGAGGAAGCGCAGGACAGGGTCGCGATTCGGCGGGCGCTGCTGTCGGTCTACGACAAGACCGGTCTGGAGGATCTGGCCGCCTCCTTGCACGGGGCCGGGGTGGTGATGGTCTCGACCGGTTCGACCGCGGCCCGGATCGCGGCGGCGGGCCTGCCGGTCACCCCGGTCGAGGAACTGACCGGATTCCCCGAGTGCCTGGACGGGCGGGTCAAGACGCTGCACCCGGCGGTGCACGCCGGGATCCTCGCCGACCGCCGGCTGCCCGATCACGTCCGCCAACTCGCCGAGCTGGGCATCGAGGCCTTCGACCTGGTGGTCTCCAACCTCTATCCGTTCCGGGAGACGGTGGCCTCCGGAGCCACCCCGGAGGAGTGCGTCGAGCAGATCGACATCGGTGGTCCCTCGATGGTGCGGGGGGCCGCCAAGAACCACCCCAGCGTGGCCATCGTCACCGACCCGTCGGACTACGGCGAGGTGCGCAAGGCGCTGGCGGACGGCGGGTTCGACCTGGCGGCCCGGCGTCGGCTGGCCGCGCGCGCCTTCGCTCACACGGCCGCCTACGACGTCGCCGTGGCGCAGTGGTTCGGCGAGCAGCTCGCCGGCGACGAGACGGACCACGACGGCTGGCCGCCGCACGCCGGGCTCGCCCTGGAACGGGCCGCGGTGCTGCGCTACGGCGAGAACCCGCACCAGCGCGGCGCCCTCTACGTCGACGAGGGTGCCGGGGTGTTCGCCGGGATCGCCCAGGCCACGCAGCTGCACGGCAAGGAGATGTCCTACAACAACTACGTGGACGCCGACGCGGCGCTGCGGGCGGCATACGACTTCGCCGTGCCGGCGGTGGCGATCATCAAGCACACCAACCCGTGCGGCATCGCGGTGGCCGGTGACGGGCAGGACATCGCCATCGCCCACGCCAGGGCCCACGCCTGCGACCCGGTGTCGGCGTTCGGCGGGGTGGTGGCGGCGAACCGCCCGGTGACCGCGGCGATGGCGGCGCAGCTCGCGGACGTCTTCACCGAGGTGATCGTGGCACCCTCGTTCGAGCCGGAGGCGTACTCGGCCCTGACGCAGAGGAAGAACCTGCGTTTGATCGAGCTGACCGACGGCTACCAGCGGCGCCAGGTGGAGTTGCGACCGGTCTCCGGCGGCATGCTCGCCCAGGACGGCGACCGGATCGATGCCCCGGGCGACGCCCCCGGCGCCTGGCGGCTGGTCAGCGGCGAGCCTGCGGACGAGGCGACGATGGCCGACCTGGCCTTCGCCTGGCGGGCCGTGCGTGCCGTGAAGTCCAACGCGATCCTGCTGGCACGTGACGGCGCCAGCGTGGGGGTCGGCATGGGGCAGGTGAACCGGGTGGACTCCTGCCGCCTGGCGGTGGAGCGGGCCGGCGCGGAGCGGGCCGGGGGCGCGGTCGCGGCCTCGGACGCCTTCTTCCCGTTCCCCGACGGCCCGGGTGTGCTGATCGACGCCGGGGTGCGGGCCGTCGTCCAGCCCGGCGGATCGGTCCGCGACGGTGAGGTGATCGCCGCGGCGCAGGCCGCCGGGCTCACCATGTACCTCACGGGGACGCGTCACTTCGCCCACTGACCCGCCGTCCGCGCCCGGCCCGGGTGTCGCGCCGTGGGGGTTCCCGCAGGGGTGGCAGGATCGGACGGGCCGGATCCGCCGGAGTCGACAGCCGTGTCGCGACGTTCGGGAGCCAGAGCGTGATCCATTGGGAGGTGCCCCCCAGCCGGCGATTCGCCTTCGTCGTCGTGTTGGTCGTGACCGCCGCCTCGGTGGTGATCGCCTGGTGGGGGCACGTCCGGGCCAGCGGCTACGTGCTGGCCTCCGCGATGGCGCTGGCGGCGGTGCTGCGGGCCGTCCTACCCGAGAAGTACTGCCTGGGACTGCTGATCCGCACCAGGATCATCGACGTGATCACGGCCGCCGTGTTCGCGATCGCCCTGGCGATCGCCACCGCCGTCCTTCCGGCTTGAGGGTCCGGTCGGCGTCCCGTCTCGGTACTGTCACTCGATGTGAGCGTCTCGTTACGACGCCGGGCGGTCCTGGGACTGGCCGGCGGCCTCGGTGCCGCGCTCGCCGGCTGCGGATGGCCGCGATCGTCGTCCGAGGTGTCCCTCGAGCCACTCTCCCGCCGGGCCACCTTCGGGGCCTGGGCCGCGGGGCGGGACCTGCCCGCCGACCACCGCCGGTTGGAGCGACTGCTCGGGGTGCGGCTGCCGCTGGTCTCTTTCTACGCGGACTGGCACGCGGACTGGGACGCCGGTCTGGCGAACCGGCTGGCCGCCCTGGCCACGACCCCCCTGGCGGCCGATCCCGAGGTGACGGGCTCGGGGGCGACCGGCTCTGGCGCGACCGATCCGGGGGCGACCGGCTCTGGGGCGACCGGCTCTGGCGCGACTGGTCCGGGGGTGGGGGCCTACGACCTGATGATCTCCTGGGAGCCGGTCGGGATCGACTTCGCCGAGATCGTCTCCGGAGCCCGTGACGACTACCTGCGGAACTATCTCGCGCAGGCCGCCCGGTACCCGGGGCGGGTGACCCTGCGCCCGTTCGCGGAGATGAACGGGCCGTGGCAGACCTGGTCCGTCGAGAACGAGGCGTCGCTGGTCGGCGACGTCGAGCAGTGGGTCGAGGCCTGGCAGCACCTGGTCGGACTCGCCCGTGACCTGGGGTTGGGCGATCGGACCCCGAGGTTCCTCTTCTGCGTCAACACGACGGACGAAGGCGCGGTGCCGATGGAGTGGTACTGGCCGGGCCCGGAGTGGGTCGATGTGGTCGGTCTCGACGGCTACAACTGGTCCTGGCGTCGCGACGGCTCGCCGCAGAGCACCGTCGAGGAGGTGATCGCACCGATGTACTCCCGGCTGACCGACCTGCATCCCACCGCCGACGTCGTGATCGGCGAGCTCGGCTGCGCCGAGGCGCCGCGGGCCGCTCCCGACGCGAAGGCCTCCTGGTTCAGGGCGCTGTACGACTGCCGGGACTTCCCGCGGCTGACCCAGGTGGCCCTCTTCCACGAGGACAAGGAGCACGACTGGCGGCTCGACAGCGATCCGGCCACGCTCGTGGTGACCCGTCGTGCGCTCGCGGACGCCGCGGGGTCGTGATGGTCCGGGAACACCCTGAGATTCGGCTCGGCCACCTCAGGGTTTGCCACGAAATCGACCGCTCACCGCAGCGCGGGCCCCGGGGAACCGCGTAGATTGACCAGGCGTCGGGATGAGCACCCGCATCTCGCCGGGGACGTTGCAGGGCATGCGAGTCCCGCGGCGACGACACGACACCGCACCACATCCGAGGAGTGGCCCGATGACCGAGCCCACCCCCCTGGCGCCACCGGCGGCCGAGGGTGCCCTGACGCTCACCCCACCCGAGGCGCCGAAGGCCGTGGCGACCACCGCGGCGCCCAGGATGGCTCCCCAGGTCGAGCCCGCGGCGCTGCCCGGGCTGGACGACAAGGTGGACTCCTACCTGCAGGCGCTTCTCAGCGAGGCGCCGAGCTCGCCCTCCTTCGCGGCCAAGGCCAACGACGTGAGGACCATGGGGGACGCCGACATCCGCCGGGCCGCCGAGACCTCCAACACGCTGCTCACCTCGCCGGTCAAGGCGTTGCAGGAGGGCGGTCTGAGCGAGGGATCCACGATCGGCAAGACCCTGATCGAGCTTCGCCGGACCGTGGAGGACCTCGACCCCGGCGGCGCCAGGGGGAGCAGGAAGTTCTTCGGCATCCTGCCGTTCGGCGACAAGGTCGAGGACTACTTCCGCAAGTACCAGAGCGCCCAGGGGCACCTCGACGCGATCCTCAACGCGCTGTACTCCGGTCAGGACGAGCTGCGCAAGGACAACGCCGCGCTCAATCAGGAGAAGCAGCAGCTCTGGGAGGCCATGGGCCGGCTGAACCAGTACGTCTACATCGCCGAGCGGCTGGACGCCCGGCTGGCCGCGGCGATCTCCGAGATCCAGGCCAGCGACCCGGAACAGGCCAAGGCGCTGCAGCAGGACGTGCTGTTCTACGTCCGCCAGAAG
>CAYYCE010000254.1:0-5055 GCA_964469635.1 uncultured Kineosporiaceae bacterium | reverse complement strand
GCCGTGGGCGATCAGGTTCGACAGCGGCACGCCGTCCAGCCATTCGCCGACGATCAGGTGCTCGGTGGACTTCAACACCCCCGGGATCGCGAACACCTCGTCGTCGGCGAACGCGGCGGCGAAGGTGCGCTGCGACTGCGCCTCCAGGGTGTAGTCGAGTTCCTCGGAGACCCGGGCGCGCAACTCGGCCAGGATCGGCTTGATGTCCAGTCCGGGGATCCAGCTCGCGGCCATCCGGCCGACCCGACTGATCTGCGTCAGGTCCGACAGCAGGGCCTCGCGGGCCCCCGGGTACTGCACCTTGACGGCGACCTCGCGTCCGTCGCGCCAGACCGCGCGGTGCACCTGCCCGATCGAGGCCGCCGCGGCCGGTCGGTCGTCGAACTCCCGGAACGAGCGGCGCCAGCGCGGCCCGAGCTCGGTGGCCAGCACCTTGTGCACGGTGGCCGTGGGCATCGGCGGTGCGGCGTCCTGCAGCCGGGTCAGCGTCGCGCGGTAGGGCCCGGCCAGTTCCTCGGGCATCGCCGCCTCGAAGATGCTGAGCGCCTGCCCGAACTTCATGGCGCCGCCCTTGAGTTCACCGAGGACCTTGAACAGCTGCTCGGCGGTGCGTGCCTGCAACTCGGCGGCCACCACCTCGGCGGGGCGCCCGCCGACGCGTTTGCCCAGGCCGACAGCCGTCCGCCCGGCCAGGCCCAGCGGCAGGGTGGCCAGCTTGGCCGTTCGGGTCACCGCTTTGCGCGGCAGATCGCTCACGGCGCCATTGTTCACCGCCGTCCCGCTTCGGGCCCGCCCGACCCGACGTCCCGCGGGCTCCCGAGGCACCGGCCCGACCGGCCCCCCGGGCCCATGTCCGGCTCAGCGGGGCAGCCTCAGACAGCCGCAGGCCGGGTGCACCTGCCACTCCCGCCGTCCGAGAAGTCCGTCGGGCAGTTCCACCTCGAGGGTGGCCGACACCGCGGCCGGCCGGTGGTCCGGACCATTGTCGTCGAGGGCGGCCAGTACCTGCAGGGCGGCCAGCGAGGCTCCCAGCTGGGTCGAGGCGGTCTCCTCGGCGGCCGGGAGGCCGCCCTGGCCGCGGGCCCGCAGCAGTTGGGTCAGGATCCGCGGCCAGGCCGGGTCCCGGTCGCGGCGATGCAGGTCGAGGCAGCACAGACAGGCGGACCGGCCGGGCAGCACCAGTGGGCCGACGACCACCGTGCCCTCCCGGACGACGACGGACAGATGGGGGACGTCCGCGGTGACCAGCGGACCCGCGGCGGCCGCGTCGGCGGCGTCGGGTTCGACGAGCACCACCAGGTCGGGGTGAGCCGTGGCGCTCCGAGCGGCCTCGGGGTGCGGGCGACCCAGTCGGTCGAGTGCCGCCCGGGCGGCATCCTCCCGCAGCAGGCCGACGTCCCCGGGGTGAGCCCCGGCGGGTGTGACGTCACCGGGGACCACGGGCGAGGAGTCGATCACCTGGACGCGGCCGATCCCGGCGGCTGCCAGGGTGGCCGCGATCGTCGTTCCCAGCCGGCCCGCACCGACGACGCGGACGAGGCGCCGCTGCCGTTCGACGAGCCGCGCCCAGCCGTCGTCGTCCCCGTGCAGTGACCACGCGGCGGCGTCCGGACCCAGCCGGCCCCGGGCCGGGCCCAGGTCCTGCAACCGGGCGCGGTCGGTGCGGTCGGTGCGCCGGGTGATCAGGACGCCGGCGCCGGCGAGCAGCGCGACCAGTTCGCGCCACCGGGGTGAGGACGGCGGGGCGGCGGAGTCGACGCGGGGGATCCGGCCCTTGGCCAGTGCCCTCACCAGCGGAAGATCGGTGGCGTCCAGGCCGTCGAGCACCGTGCCGCGGCGGGGGTCCAGACCGATCTGCAGCGTTCCGGGGCCCCGCCAGACCTGCCGCAGGGCGGGTTTGATCTGGGCGCGCGGGCCGTCCTCGATCCGGTCGGGCTGCAGGGACATGGCCACAGCCTGGCAGGTTCGGAATGCTCCGTCCGAGTTGTCCACAGGTGCCTGAGTCGTGCACGGGTCGGCCGCCAGATCTCGACGAGGTGGTCCACGAACACCCGGATGACCCGCGCCGGCCCAACGCCGGGTTCGTGGAGATCGACGTCGGCGTCCGGTGACGGCGACCCTTCAGTAGGGTCCTCGGCCATGACGCGGCTGTGGTGGGCCCGACATGGTCAGAGCGAGGCCAACGTCAGCCACACGTTCTCCCACCGGCGGTACGACCCGCCGCTGACCGAGCTGGGCCGGCGGGAGGCGGCCGACCTGGCGCGGCGGGTGGCCGCGCTGGACCCGACGGCGGTCTACTGCTCCCCGATGCTGCGCGCCCGCCAGACCGCGGCGGCGGTCACCGAGGGGCTGGGCCTGGCCGACGCCGTGGTCCTGGAGGGACTGCGCGAGCTGGACGTGGGCTCCCTCGACGGGCGACGGGACGAGGCCGGGTGGCGACGGCACGACGAGGTGTTGTCGGCCTGGCAGGAGGGTGACCGCGGGGCGGCCTTCCCCGACGGCGAGGACCTGGACGGTCTGCTCACCCGGTTGCGCGGGGCCCTGGACGTCGCCGGCGGTGCGGCCGAGGCGGCTTCCGGGCCGATCCTGGTGGTGGCTCACGGCGGCAACCTGCTGGCGGCCCTCACCGCATGGGGGGTTCAGCCGGAGGAGCACCTGGGGACCGCCCGGCTGGTCGAACTCGAGCTGCGCCGGGGTCCGGACGGCGTCCTGAGTGCCGCCGCGGTGGGTTGGGACCTCTGATCAGTCGGCGTGGTCGACCGGCGCCAGTCGCGGTCGCTTGGCCGTCACGACGTCCCCGGAGGATCGGCCGTGCAGCCGTCGCGTGGCCCACGGCACCAGGTGCTCGCGGGCCCACTCCAGATCGGTGCGGACCTGCCCCAACCGGCCCACCGGGACCTGCGGCGGCAACGGGGCGGCCCAGTCGTCGTCCTCGGGCAGCCGGTGCAGGGCGGCGTAGGCCGCCAGCGCCACCCGGCGATGTCCCTCGGGGGTCATGTGGATCCGGTCCTCGGCCCACATCCGCCAGTCGGACAGGGCCCGCAGTCCCCACTGGTTGACCACGACCGCGTCGTGGCGCCGGGCGATGGCGTGGATGTGGGCGATGTAGACGGCCACGCGGCGGCGGGTGAGCTGCACCAGCGGCGCCCCCCGCGGATCGGTGGGGGTCGCCATCAGGACGTCGGCGCCGGTGGCGCGGACGGCGGCCACGGCCCGTTCCAGCCGGGCGGCAAGGGAGTCGACGTCGGCCCTGGGCCGCAGGATGTCGTTCCCTCCGCCCACGATCGAGACCAGGTCCGGGGACAGCGCCAGCGCGTCGTCCAGTTGGCGGGTGACGATGTCCTCGAGCAACCGGCCGCGTACGGCGAGGTTGGCATAGGCGAATCCGCCGCCGTCGGCCTCGGCCTCGGCGGCCAGATGCTCGGCGAGCCGGTCGGCCCAGCCGCGGTAGGCGCCGGGACGGCGGGGGTCGGGATCGCTCATGCCCTCGGTGAACGAGTCACCGATCGCGACGTATCTCCGCCACAACATGCTCATGCTCCGCAGAGTGACACGTTCGGCGCCGAAACGGCCGGAGAACATGGAGCCCCGCGGAGCATGAGCAGCTGACGAGCGGCGGTCAGGCCTTGCCGAGGATGCGGTTGAGGTTGGTACCGCACACCGGGCACTGGCCCTTGGCCATCCGGCGGCCGTTCGTCTCCACGACCTTGCCCTCGGCCTGGCGCTTCTCCTTGCACTTCACGCAGTAGAACTCGCCGCTGTAGGTGTCGGCCATTCTGGCTCCTTGTTCGATGTGGCTGAGCTGGTTCCCGGCGGCCGTCCGTGCCGCCGCCCGGGTGAGAGGGCGCGCGGGGGGTCGTTCACCCCCTGCGTCTGGGACCTCGGGTCACCCTAGCCGACCACGCAGCGTGCTCGTGACAGGGCATGCCGCCCGGCGTGGTCTGGGCCACACCGCGCGGCCCCACCGGAGGGGCCCGGCGCAGCTACCGTGCCGTGTTGACGCAGCGTGACCACCGAGCGATCAGGGAGCGGGGACGGCCATGTCCGACTGGGCCCAGGAGTCGTACGAGGATCTCGACGTTCAGCGCGTGGACGACTCGATCGCCGTCCTGACCCTGGACCTGCCGGAGCGCCGCAACATGATGGGCGATGCCATGACGGCGTCCTGGGGCCGGGTGGTGCCCGCGTTGGCCGCCGATGGTGACCTGCAGGCCGTGGTGGTCACCGGGCGGCCCCCGGCGTTCTGCTCCGGCGGCGACCTGTCGTGGATCGGCGCCGAGTCCCATCTGGGGATCGAGGGACTGCGCGAGCGGATGGCGCGGTTCTACCGGGTCTGGATGGCGGTCGGTGAGCTGCGGGTGCCGACCATCGCCGCGGTCAACGGCGCGGCGATCGGCGCCGGTCTGGCGTTGGCGATGGCCTGCGACATCCGCTACGTCGCGGACGACGCCCGGCTGGCCGCGCCGTTCACCCGGCTCGGCATGCACCCCGGGATGCTGACCACGTGGTCGCTGACCCGCGCGGGCGGGCTCGCGGTGGCCCGCGACCTGCTGCTCACCGGGCGATCGGTGGCCGGCCCCGAGGCGGTCGCCCTGGGGCTGGCGAGCCGGTCGCTGCCCGCCGAGGATGTGCTGGACGCGGCGCTGGAGGCTGCCCGGGCGATCGCGGCGTCGGCGCCGCTGGCGACCCGGTTGACCAAGCAGGCCCTGGCCGGCGACGGGCCGGTCTCCTACGAGTCGGCGTTGCAGTGGGAGGCGCTGGCGCAGGCCGTGACGCTGACGTCGCAGGATCTGCAGGAAGGCCTGGCGGCCCAGCAGGAGCGCCGCACCCCCCGGTTCACCGGACGCTGAACCGGACGGCGAGCCGGGCGCGGAGGGGCCCCGGCCGGATCGGCGCACCTTCCCCAGCACACCGGCCCGGATCCGGCGCCGACCAGGACGCTAGGGGCCGCCCGCCGGGGCCGTCAACGGAACCCGGCGGATCCGGGGGAGATGGGTGTTGAAGTCGGTGTTGATACAGTGTGGAATCGTCGGCTAGTATGTGTTGTTGTGCTTG
>CAYYCE010000253.1:2497-5079 GCA_964469635.1 uncultured Kineosporiaceae bacterium | reverse complement strand
CGATCTCCACCCGGCATTCCCGTCCCCGAGGGACGGATACGGTCTGGGCCATGTCGCCGTCCGCGGGAACACCCGACCCCGAGGCGCCGGACCCCTCCGGCCCGACGGCCGCTGAGGTGCGCACCGCACGGTGGTTGGTGACCGCCCAGATGATCCTCATCGCGACCGTCCTGGTCATGCCCCGGGGCCGGACGTGGCCGGTGCCGGCCTGGCTGCTGGCGGCGTGTCTGGGGGTGAGCCTGACCGGCCTGGCGGTGATGCTGTTCGCCGGGACGGCGCTGGGTCGCGGACTCAGCGCCGTCCCCATCCCGAACCGGCACGCGGTGCTACGCACCGAGGGTCTCTACCGCTGGGTGCGCCACCCGATCTACAGCGGGCTGTTGCTCGGGCTGGGCGCCACGGTGGTGGCCGCGGGCAGCTGGCAGCGGGCGGCGGCCTTCGGCGCCCTGGTCGCCCTCCTGTCCGGCAAGGCCCGGTGGGAGGAGGGGCAGTTGGCCCGCCGATTCCCCGGCTACCGGGACTACGCGGCCAGGACGCCGCGGTTCGTCCCCGTGCCTCGCCCCCGTCGGCGGGAGCACTGACCCGCCGGCGGGATCACGGGGCGCGCGGTCGCCGCGGTGCCGTCCGGGCGCGGTTCAGCGGGGGCCGACGCGTCGGCGCGAGACGAGGTCGTGGACGAAGCCGAGCTTGGCGACCACCGGGGGGGCCAGCACGAACGGGTAGAGGTCACCCCTGCCCATGCTCCGGTTCACGGCGTTGAGGGCGTAGGTCAGCGGCAGCCAGGTGGCCACGATCTCGTCGATGGAGGTCAGCGCGGCATCCGTTCCCATGGGGGATGGCACCGCGGTCAGCTCGTCGCCCGCGCCGCTCGACCCCGCCGGTCGTGGGCCGGTGACGACCATGCCGTAGGACGCCGCGGTCTGCAGGGTGTCGCGGATGTGCAGGTAGTGCGCGAACGTCTCGGCCCAGTCCTCCCACGGGTGGGCCGTGGCGTAGGCGCTCACGTACCGCTCCACCCAGTTCGGTGGCGCCCCCTCGCCGTAGTGCCGCTTCAGCGCCTCGGCGTAGTCGAGTCCTTCTTCGCCGAACAGGCTCCGGAAGTTCTCCGGAGCCTGTTCGGGGACCAGAACCTGCCAGTAGTAGTGGCCGACCTCGTGCCGCAGATGGCCGAGCACCGTCCGGTACGGCTCGCCCATCTGCAGTCGCAGCGCCTCCCGGTGGGCATCGTGTCCCTCGGCGAGATCGATGGTCACCACGCCGTTCGCGTGACCGGTGGTGACCGGCTCCTCGGCGCTGGAGAGCAGCTCGAAGGCCAGGCCGCCGACCTCGTCGGCCAGCGGGACCACCGGCAGGGCGAGGTCGAGCAACTGGTAGACCAGCCGCCGCTTGGCGGACTCGGTGGACGCCCACGCGGCGAGCCCGGCGGCGTCCCCGTCGTGAGGCCGCACCCGGGTGAGCCGGCACGAGGCGCACAACCCGTCCCGTCGATCGTCGTCCACCAGCCAGTTGCAGCCGGCCGCGGCGAGGTTGGCGCACTGCCGCCGTCCGCCGTCCAGCGACCGCCCCGCCTCGGTGTCGACGGGCAGGAACGCGTCCAGGACCGGGGAGAGCCCCTGGGCCGTGCCACACCGCATGCACACCGAGTTCTCGGCGACGAGGATGTTGCCGCAGACCTGACAGCTGAAGGACCGCATGGACCGACGCTAGCCTGAGACCGGCATCGACAGCGGCAGCTGCCGGAGCGGGGCGACGTGCACGAAGTGGGCGGACTCGACGTCGACGGCCAGGTCGGTCAGCTCCTGAGCCAGCGAGGCCAAGAACGCCGAGAGCCCCTCCCGGGTGCCATCGCCGGCCGTCCGCGCGAGGTGGGCGAGGTCCCCCTCCCGCAGCCGGGCCGCGGCGGCGCGCACCGAGCGCAGCAGGTCGATCGGGCGGGTGGGCGTCGGCAGCTGCCCGAGATCGGCCTCGGCACGCTCGAGCTGGTAGGCCAGCGACCGCGGGTTGGTCCGATCCGTGAGCAGCAGCTCGAGGACCCCGCCGACGCTGCTCCCCGCCCCGGCGTCGGTCGCCGGAGCGCCGTCCGGACCCGCCCGGCGCCCGCTGGCGTGGGTGCGCCGGTAGGTGATGGCGGACTGCACCGCCACCAGGGTCGACTCGGTCACCAGCTCGTCCACCTCGGCGCCGCGGGCACGGACCAGGGTCGCCCGCAGCAGGGCGAGCAGCTGCTGGGCGCGCTCCAACCGGCGCCCGAGATCCATGAAGTACCAGCCGGTGTCGCGGACCATGCTCTCGCCGCCCAGACCCGACAACGCCAGCAGACCCTCGAGCACCTGCGACAGGGTGTCCTGCAGCGGCAGGTCCGCGGCCTCCGGCACCGAGGTCGCGTCGGCGAGGCCCGCCAGCGCGCGGTCGATGCGACCGAGCACCAGCCAGGTATCGAGCGCGAGCTGTTCGCGTACGACCTGGGCCACCTCGATGGTGCGCCTGACGGCGAAGGCCAGGGTGCCCGGCCGCTCGCCGTCGGCGACCAGTCGGACCAGCTCGGCGGACAGCCCGGACGCCGGGCCGGACGCCGGGCCGGA
>CAYYCE010000253.1:0-2397 GCA_964469635.1 uncultured Kineosporiaceae bacterium | reverse complement strand
CCGGACGCCGGGCCGGACGCCGGGCCGGAGGACCCGTCGCCCAGCGCCGCGAAGCCCGGATACGTGGTGGTCAGGTGGGTCGTCGCGGCCAGCAGCACCGCCAGCGCGCGGGCCCCGGCCGCTGCCGCACTCACCGAGGCGTGGGCCGCGTAGTCCTCGGCGAGGTCGTCGACGACCCCCAGCAGCCGGGCGGTGTTCTCCGCCCGCTCGGCGTACCGGCCCAGCCAGAAGAGATTCTCGGCCACCCGGGGGGCGAGCCCCGGCAGGACGGCGTCCGGGGGCAGCGGGGTGATCGCGTCCGCGATCCCCGAGATGGCCCCGGCGCCCGCGTGCACCCCCAGGGGGCTGAGCACCCAGACGTCCTTCGACAGCGCCCCCTGCGAGCTCGAGACGACCCGGGTGCCCGCGCGCCCGGCGACCCGGCCGAGCCCGCCGGGCATCACCCGGTAGGACTCGCCGGAGGCGACGGCGAAGGTTCGCAGCACGAAGCGGCGGGGCTCCAGGCCGAGCGTGGTGACCACGGGCGCGGTGCTCATCGCCACCGACTCCTGTCCGCACCAGACGGCGGGATCGGCCTCGATCAGGTCCAGCAGCCGGCGCCGCTGGTCCTGGGACAACTCGGCGCCGAAGACGCTGCCGCGGCCCAGGCCGCGTCCGGCGCGCCGCCCGAGCGGTCGGACCACCAGCGTGTCCAGGTGCGCCCGGACGTATCGCCGGGCGCCCTCGTCACCGCACCAGTACGTCGGCACGGACCCGAGGATCGGCTCCCGGCCGAACAGCGCCCGCCCGGCGGCCGCGAGGAAGGGCATCAGCGCGGGGTTCTCCAGCACGCCGGAGCCGATCGGGTTGACCACGGACACGGCGCCCCGCCGGGCCGCCTCGAGCAGACCGGGCGCGCCGAGGTGAGAGTCCGGCCGCAGTTCGAGGGGATCGGCGAACGCCTCGTCGACCCGGCGCAGGACGACGTCCACGGGCTCCACCCGGTCCACCGAACGCATCCACACCCGGCCGCCGCGCACCGTGAGGTCGCCGCCCTCGACCAGGGGGTAGCCGAGCAGGGTGGCCAGGAACGCCTGGTCGAAGGCGGTCTCCGAACCGGAGCCCGGGGTGAGCAGCACGACCTTGGGCGCCTGCGCGGACGACGGCGCCGCCTCCTGCAGCGCGTCGCGGATGACGTGGAAGAAGTCGCGCAGCCGTTCCAGCTCGGTGTCGCGGTACAAGCCCGGCATGACCCGGGAGACGATCCGCCGGTTCTCCATCACGTACCCGGTGCCGGAGGGGGCCTGGGTCCGGTCGCCGAGCACCAGCCAGTCGCCGTCCGGGGCGCGGACCAGGTCGGCGGCGGCCAGGAAGAGCCGCCGCGGGCCGTTGGCGGGCAACCGGTCCGCCGCCCTGACGAATCCGGGGTGGCGGAGCACGACGTCGGCGGGGATCACTCCGGTCTCGATCAGCCGGCGCGGCCCGTACAGGTCGCCCAGGACGGCGTCCAGGAGTTCGGCCCGCTCCTGCAGGCCGGCCGCCAGCGAGCTCCACTGGGCGGCGTCGAAGACCACGGGGAGCGGGTCGAGGGCCCAGCGGCGGCTGGGCCGCCGCCCGCCCGCCATGCCGTAGGTGACGCCGTCGTCCTCGACCAGCCGGCGGGCCTGGGCCCGGCGCGCGAGCAGCCCGGTCGTGCCGAGCAGGTCGATGCTGGCGCCGAGGTGGTGGGAGGCCTCGCGGACCGTGCCGTCCCGGCGGGCGAACTCGTCGACGCCCGAACGGGCGGCGGCGGAGGCGACGTATCCCGCGACGACGCCGTTCGGCGCCGGCTCCGAGCGGGCCGGCTGGGCGGGCTGGGCGGGCTGCGCGCTCATCGGGTGATCGTCATCGGAACACGGTGCCCGCGCGGCGCAGATCGAGGGTGCACGGGTACTCGCCGCCGCCGGGGCCGAACAGGGCCTCGGGCGCGGGCCAGCCGGCGACGTCCACGGGACCGGGGGTGTGCCCGTCGGTGGTGAACCGAGCAGCCCGCCGGGACTCGGCCTCGGCGGCGTTGACGGGGTACCGGTCGTAGGACCGGCCGCCGGGGTGGACGACGTGATAGGTGAACCCGCCGAGGGAGCGGCCGTTCCACAGGTCCACGAGGTCGACCACGAGCGGGGAGTGGACGCCGATCGTCGGATGCAGTGCGGACGGCGGCGCCCACGCCCGGTAGCGGATCCCGCCGACCGCCGTGCCCGGGGTCGCGGCTGGGGTGAGCGGGACCGGGACGCCGTTGCAGGTGACCGCGTGCCGGCCCTCGACCAGCCCGGTCGCCGCGACCTGGACCTTCTCCACCGAGGAGTCCACGAAGCGCGCGGTCCCGCTGCCGGTGACCTCCTCGCCGAGCACGTGCCAGGGTTCGACCGCCTGGCGCAG
>CAYYCE010000252.1:0-5093 GCA_964469635.1 uncultured Kineosporiaceae bacterium | reverse complement strand
ATCGACCCGGCCAAGGTCACCCGGTCGGCGCTGCAGAACGCGGCGTCCATCGCCGGGCTGCTCCTCACCACCGAGGCCGTCGTGGCCGACAAGCCGGAGAAGGCCGCCCCGGCCATGCCGGCCGGTGACGGTGGCATGGGCGGCATGGACTTCTGATCCCAGGAGCCCGGCACTCCACGCAGTGACGCGAAGGGCGGTCTACCCGGCCCCGGGGAGACCGCCCTTCCCGTGTTCCCGCGGCCCGCGCCCAGTCCTCGACCGAGAACCTCACGATCGGACCCTGGCCGAGCTGGGGTCGTAGAGCGGGCGCAGCGACACGGCGACGCCGTACCGGGTGCCCGCGATGTCGACGTCCCAGGCCGCACCCCCCAGCCACGCCTCGGTCACGGGGTCGTCGCACCCGGTGCCCACCATGGCCAGCCCCACTGCCCCACCGAGGGTGTGGCCGTAGGAGGCCGCCCGCAGGTAGCCGACCTGGACGCCGTCCCGGCGCAGTACCTCGCCGTGGTGGAGCAGCGGCTCGGGGTCGTCCACCAGCACCTGCACCAGTCGCGACGACGGACCGCCGGTCGCCGCGTGCCGCTCCTTCTCGGAGACCACCGCGTCTCGGCCGACGAAGGCGCGCGGCGTCCCGTCGGGCCGCGAGAGCGCCACCGCGAAACCGAGCCCTGCCTCGAACACGGTGTCGGTGTTGTCGATGTCGTGGCCGTAGTCGCGGTAGGCCTTCTCCAGGCGCAGGCTCGCCAGCGCCTTCAGGCCCGCGTGGCGCAGCCCGAAACCCGCTCCAGCCGTGACGATCCGGTCGTAGACATCGAGGGAGTGCTCGGCTGGAACGTACAGCTCGTAGCCGAGCTCGCCCAGGTAGGTGATCCGCAGGCACAGCACCCGGGCGTAGCCGAGGTCGACGAAACCCGCCGCCCGGAAGGGGAATCCGTCGTTCGAGACATCGGCCGAGGTGAGCTCGGCCAGTAGCCCGCGCGAGGCGGGGCCCTGCAGGTTGAGCTGCGCCCAGCCCGAGGTCACGTCCGTCACCGAGACGTTGCCCCCCGCGAGCGGGCCGAGGCCGTATGCCCGCCGGATCATCGTCTCGACCTTGCGGTGGGCGGTGTCGGAGGCCACCACCCAGAACCGCTCCTCGCCCAGCTTGGTGACCGTCAGATCGGCCTCCAGCCGGCCGGATCCGTTGAGCCACTGGGTGTAGGTGACGCGACCGGTGTCACCGGCGAGGTCGACGTCCACGTGACCGGCCGACAGCCGGTCCAGCAGAGCGCCTGCATCCGGCCCCTGCACCAGGAACTTCGCCATGAAGCTCATGTCCATCAGGCCGACACCCTCGCGGATTCTCCGGTGCTCCTCGGCCCAGCGGGAGAACCACGACGGTCGACCGAAGGTGAGTGGCCCGGGGTCGGGATCGGGACGGTCCCCGAACCAGTCGGCGCCCTCCCAACCCGAGACGTCGCGGAAGCAGGCACCCGCGGCCGCCAGCCGGTCGTGCACCGGTGACCGTCTCGCCCCCCGCGCCGTGCTCGTCGAGCGATTCGGGTAGTGGCAGGCGTACACCAGCCCCAGGCTCTCGGCGGTGCGCTCCCGCCGGTAGGACGGCGTGGTCTGGAACGGCTGCAGCCGGGCGACGTCCATCGCGGTGACGTCGACGTCGGGCTCGCCGGCGACGATCCAGTGCGCCATCGCCCGCCCGATGCCTCCGCCGGTGAGGATGCCGACCGAGTTCAGACCCGCGGCGACGTAGTAGTTCGCGGCCTCGGGCACCTCACCGAACAGCGGGCCCAGATCCGGGGTGAACGACTCCGGGCCGCAGAAGAACGTGCGGATCCCGGCGTCCAGGGTCGCCGGCACCCGGCTCATCGCGGCCTCGACGTAGGGGCCCATCCGATCCCAGTCGGGGGTGAGCGTGCCGAACGAGAAGTCCTGTGGCACACCGCCGACCGACCACGGGGCTGCGATGCCCTCGAACAGGCCCACCATCAGCCCGCCGGTCTCCTCCCGGATGTAGCCGTAGGTGCCCGGGTCCTCCAGCACGGGCAGCTGCGGGTGCACGCCGTCGATCGCCTCGGTGAGCAGGTAGTAGTGCTCGGCAGCCTGCAGCGGCAGCGCGATGCCGTCGGCCTGGGCCAGCTGGCGGGCCCACATCCCCGCGCAGTTGACGACCACCTCGCAGGCGAGTTCGCCCTCGGAACCGTCGGCGGTGCGGTAGCGGACGCCGCGCACCCGGGCCCGAGGCGTCCCCCGGTGCTCGAGGGTCACCGAGGTGGCCGCGACCCCCTCGACCAACCGGGCGCCGCGCATCCGTGCCCCCCGGGCCAGCGCCATGGTCACGTCGACCGGGTTGACCCGGCCGTCCTCGGCGACGTAGAACCCCGCGAGCAGGTCGTCGGTGCGGGCCAGGGGAAACAGTTCGGCGACCTCGCGCGGGGAGATCTCGTGCACGTCGACGCCGACGTGCCGGTTGAAGGCCGACACCCGCCGGTACTCCTCCAGCCGCCCGACGTCCGCCGCCACCTCGACGAACCCCACGGGGTTGAACCCCGTGGACTGCCCGGTCTCGGCCTCGAGCCGCGAGTACAGGTCGCGGGTGTACTGCCGCAGCCGGGTGGAGGTGTGCGACATCGACCCGAAGGTCACCATCAATCCGGCGGCGTGCCACGTCGTCCCCGAGGTCAGCCGGTCCCGTTCGAGCAGGACGACGTCGTGGCCCCATCCCTGCTCGGCCAGGTGATAGGCGACCGAGGTGCCGATCACCCCGCCGCCGACGACGACGACGCGGGCGCGATCGGGCGGGCGGGACGTGGCTGCGTTCACGGGCGCAGCCTATGGCGGGGCTGCGGCGGGGTTCCTACGCTCGCGGGATGACACCTCGCACCTCGGCGCTGCGGCTGTACGGGCGGCCCAGCCAGGTCGCTCCCCTGGAGTGGGACTGGGCCGTCGAACGGCTGCGCGCTGCCGGCACCTACTGGGTCGTCGGCCACGGCGGGCAACCCCATCCGCGGCCGGTCTGGGGCGTCTGGGCCCCGGACGACCGGCTCCACCTCAGCATCGGCAGCCCGGCGCTGCGGGCGGCGGTGCGCCCGGGGGAGCCGGTGACCGTGCACCTCGACAGCGGCACCGACGTCGTCATCGTCGAGGGGGTCGCCGCGGCCGCCGGACCGACGGCGGCCGCGACGATCGAGCTCTACAACGCCAAGTACGACTGGGACTACCGGGTGGCCGAGTACGGCGAGTTCACCGCGGTGCGTCCCCGGACCGTGCTGGCCTGGCGCAGCGCCGGCTGGGCGGGGCGCGAGGGTTTCCGGCAGACCGGCCGCTGGGACCTCGACCCGCCGCCGCAGCGCCCGGCCCGCCCGCTCAGCCGGGGATGAACCCGCTGTCCAGCTCCCACGGAGCGACGGGGGAGTGTTCGAGGATCCAGGTCTGCAGGTCGCGGTCCCACCCGAGGATCACCGCGACGCCGACCATCACGAACATCGCGCCGAGCACGCGGCGGAACGGGCTCGCGGCGTCCGCCGCCCACCCCAGGCGCCGGATCAGCCGCTGCCCGGCGATCGCGACCGCCAGCAGCGTCAGGCACAGGCCCGCCGCGTAGGCCGCCAGCAGCACCAGCCCATAGCCGAGCCGGGCAGGTAGCACCGTGACGACGAGGTAGCCGTACAGCGGGCTGCAGGAGGAGAACACCGGCCCGAGTGCCGCCCCGGTGAGCACCGCGCCCGAGGTGCCGCCGCGGCGCCGGGCCCGGACCAGGTGCGAAGTGGTGCGGGCCTGCAGGGCGAGCGCCGCGCTCGGCCGCTCCCACAGGTGCGGGAACACTCCGAGGAACCCGAGTGCGATCAGCAGCCCGCCGGCGAGCACCGCCCACACCTGGGTCGGGACGTCGATCAGCGCCGTCGACGCCTTGAGCGCCAGGGTGAACACCACCACCGAGGCGCCGAGCGCGGCGGCCACGACGACCGCGCGCCCGACCCCGCGGGGGCCGTCGTCGTCCTCGACCAGCGACCCGCCCACGATCACCGGCAGCAGCGGCAGCACGCACGGCGCCAGTGTGGTGAGCACCCCGGCGAGGACGGCGCCGAGGACGGCGAGCATCAGGCGTTCTCCATCAGGCGCCCGCCTTGGCCAGGATGTCCGCGCCGGTGGGTGAGCCGGACCACTTCTTCAGCGCGTCCCCGGCCGCGTCCACGGCGACGAACGTGTGCTGGTAGGTGACGCCGTATCTGCGCTTCAGGTCGGTCGAGGAGTCGTAGTCGACCTTGACGACGACCAGGCCCGCCGGGACGCCGTCCGTGGCCAGCGACGTCTCCGTCGCCCGGCAGTCGGGACACCAGGGGGCATGGAAGAAGAGCACCACGGTGCGGTCGGCGTAGGCCCCCGGATCGGCCTGGTACTCGGCGAGGTCGATGTAGCGGCCCTCGGTGTCTGCGGCTGCCGGGCTGCCGGGCTCACTGTTCGCGGCCCCGGCCACGGCGGTGGTCGGTGGGGGTGTTCCGGGCTCGGTGAGCGTGGCGGTCGAGGTCGAACCGCAGCCGGCCAGGGCCAGCGCGGTGGCCAGGGTGAGCGGGCCGAGGGCGACGAGCGGCGACGGGCGGGAGCTCATGTCCCGATCGTGGTCGAGGAGGCGCCGCCGGGTCGTTGCGAAGTTCTTACCGCCGCCGTCCCGGCCAAGATGACAGATTCTCGAAAATAAGAGACACTTGCGTTCGGAAGAGACTCTCACATAGGGAGGTGATCGCCGTGCCGATGTCGTCGAATCCGGGAGGGTCGGTGGTCGGGAACGCGCGTGGACGACGCTGGTGGACCCTCGCCGTGACCGGCCTGGCCATGCTGGTGATCGGCCTGGACACGACCGTGCTCAACGTGGCGCTGCCGACGCTCTCGCGCGAGCTCGGGGCGAGCACCAGCCAACTGCAGTGGTTCGCCGACGCCTACCTGCTCGTGCTCGCCTCGCTGCTGCTGCCCGCCGGCATGCTCGGCGACCGGCTGGGACGGCGGCCCCTGATGCTGGCGGCCCTGGTGGTGTTCGCCGCCGGGTCGCTGTGGTGCGCCTACGCCGCCAGCCCCGGGTCCCTCATCGCCGCCCGGGCGGT
>CAYYCE010000251.1:0-5099 GCA_964469635.1 uncultured Kineosporiaceae bacterium | reverse complement strand
CGCGGATGCCCTCGTCCTCCAGCGCGTCGTGCAGCATCTCGCCGTACGCGCTCTCGGCAGGGAACGCGACCGACGTGCCCGCGAAGCCGCTTCGCGCCTTCACCGACGTGCCACCGTTGATCAGGATGATGCTGCCCTCGCCCGCCGCACGCATCGCGGGCAGCACTGCCCGAACCGCGTGGATCAGCCCCAGCGCCGAGAAGCTCAGCGCCTCCAGGGCCAGCTCGGGTGTCAGATCGAGCACCGGCTTGAGGTACGCCCGAGAGGGCAGAGGGCTGTACTGCAGCACCGTGATCGGGCCCAGCTCGGCCCCGGCACGCGCGAGCGCGGCCTCGAGCGAGGCTGGGTCCAGCACGTCCGCGGAGTAGCCACGCGCGGTCGCGCCACCGTCCTCGAGCTGGGCTGCCAACGCGTCGAGCTTCGACTGATCCCGGGAGATCAGCGCGATCGAGAAGCCCTCGGCACCGAACCTGCGCGCGACTGCCGCTCCGAGGCCCGGACCGGCTCCGATGATCGCGATGGTGGGCATGGCCGTCCCCTTCCTGAGGGTGCGTCTCGACCCTAGCGGGCCTGCGGGCGGACCCCGTCGCCCAACCCCGGTCGAGGTCCCCGAGGCCATCGATCGATCGGGGCACGGCGCTCCGCGAGAGGGTCTGCCTGGTCCTGCCGCAGCCCGGTCAGGCAGGACGTGGGATGTCGCCGACGGGGCGCTCACGACCGGCGTCAGGACGACGCGATGCCGAGCCTGGACTCGAGCCACGCGCCGTCACCCACGCGGTAGGTCGGCAGGCACCCGCACCGTTGCTCTGACAGGCTCTGACAGGCTCTGACAGGCTCTGACAGGCTCTGACAGGCTCTGACACGAGTTGGCCATCGAGGCCAGGCGAGTCGCCACGACCTACCCGCCGGCAGGAGCGCGGTACCGCCTACCTCGGCGGCGCGGCCGACCGCGAGCGTGCCGCGCCTGCCTCGTGGCCGCAGGCTCAGAGCAGGCCGAGCCCCTGCAGGAACTCGTAGGCACGCGCGGCGAAACCGAACGCCGCATCCGTCTCGGCTGCCGCTGTCGCACCGGTTGCCCCCGCCTCCGGAACAACACTCGTGCTGAGCCGGAAGAGCTCGTGGAGCACGGTCTTGGCCAGCTCGCCTTCGGACGAGAAGGCCTCGCTGCCGACCAAGAACCCGTTCTCGCCGAACATGGTCATCCCGGAGGCCGGCAATCCGGGCTCGTACTGGATGAGCCGCCCGCCGATCTCCACCACGGTGGACTCGCCCGCGGCGTGAGCCTCGACGATCTCGGCCATCTCAGCGCTCTCCAGGATGCCCTGCGCCTCGGCGAGGATGCCGGCCTCCTCGGCGGTGAAGCCCGCCTCGACGGCTGAGGCGATCACGCCGCCTTCCTCCGCGGCCACACCCGCGCCGAGAAGCCCGGCTTCACCGAGCCCCAGGGCCGCGAGGATCTCGGGCAGGAAGGCGATCGCGAGCGCGATCGCCGCGATCGCCACGACCACCGCGATCGCCGCAGCAAGGGTGCCGTAGCAGTCGTTCAGGCCGCTGCAGTTGTCGGCGTAGGCGGGCTGCGGCACCAGGGCCAGCGCTACCGCGCCCACGATCGCCCCGGCCACGCGCCAGGCCCGGCGGTTCACCGTGCACCACCAGGTGGGGGTGCCGGTGGAGGCGCCGCGTCCGGTGGCGGAGGCGTCGCGGGGGCTCCGGGTGCGGCCGCGGGCGGTGGCGTCGACGGGCTGGCCGCAGCGGTGCTGCGAACCGGAAGCAGGAGCCCTCCCACGAGCAGACCCGTCGCGGCGCTGGCCAGGATTGGCCCGAACGTCTGCGTCGACGCCCACGCCTGACCGACGATCGCGCGTCCCACCACGTAGCTCACCGCAACGGCGATCGCCAGCCGGATCGCAAGCGGCACCCGAGTGATCACCGCGACGTAGCGGCCCCCCCGGTCGGTCAGGACACCACGCAGTGCGAGTACCAGCGCGAAGAAGACGGCGAAGGCCACCGCCTGCCACCAGTCCGTGAAGAGGCCGGCGAGGATGAAGGTCGTGACCGCCGTCCGCAGTGCCACGGATGCCCAGCGCGACCCGGCGCCGCCTGGCGAGACCGGCCGCCCGGCCAGTCGCGGCCGAGGCAGGGTGATCGCGGTGCTCTCCACTGCCACCCGAGCTGCGGTGACGAGCGCGGCCGTGGCCACCAACCACCAACCCAGCCGCTGGAGCGGCTCAACCGCGGCAACAGGCGGTTGACCGCCGCTCCAGGTGTACACCGGCCGGATCAGCGTCGGAACGGTGTGCACCCAGGCCCAGGTCAGCGCTCCGACTGTCGTGGCTCCCAGCACGCCCGGGAGAACCCAGGGCGGCCGCCTCGCACCCCGCGACCGCACGAGAGCGATGGTTCGCCGTGCCGTGGTGACGGAGAGCAACGGGATCAGCACGAGTACCACGGACAGCAGCAGGTACCCGATGAAACGCGGCAGAGTGCCCACGACGACTCCCTCGAGAGCCGATGACGCTTGGACCGCGTGGGTGTGGAGCAGGAGATCACCGAGGACGAAGCCTCCCGTCGCCCAGGCACCCAGACCCGCGCCGAGGCTGGCGATCGCCACGAGGAGGAGCACCCCGGGCAGGCTCGAGGTGAACGTCTCCGCGGTGGACCAGGGCCGCCAGCCGAGCACGAGACCGAGCACGAGGGCTGCAGGTGCCGCGACCGCTCCTGCGAGGGGCCACGCGGCGAGGTAGCCGCCGTCGGTCAGCACCGACCGCGCCGTCCTCCAGCGATGGGGAAGGAGGGAGGGGACTCGCTGCCACCAGAGGCGGTTCGCTGCCACGACCACCCGGGGCCACGCCCGGCGGCGGGCCCCACCTGCCGTTGGCTGCGATTCCGGTGGCCGGGTCCCGGGGCTCACGGCACCGGCCATCTCGACGAGCCGGTCATCCGCCGAGCGAGCCATCCGAGAACCGCTCCGTAGGCGACGTGACCGAGCATCGACATGCTCACGAACTCGCCCACGGCACGGATGTCGAGCCAGCCCGGGTAGAACGTCAGCATCAGGGCCTCCAGCCCGAGGGCGAACGCGATCCCGGTCAGCACACCGCGGCGACCGAGGAGCAGCGTGTACGCCGTGCCGAACCCCAGGCCGTTCGCGAGGTGGTAGGCGACCCCCGCGGCCGTTCCCGCCGCGCTACCTGCCGACTGGCCGACCAGGAGCTGCCCGAAGATCGGAAGGGCGGCGAACGGGCTCACCTTCAGGCTCAGCAGCTGGACCAGAGCGAGGCGCGTCACGTCGTAGGCCGCTGTGGCAGCGAGCCCGGCTCGCACGCCCGCCCAGACCCGCATCCCCAGGGCCGACCGTTGGCGCGGCGTGAGTCGGCGCCACACGACGGCGACGGCCGAACCGGTCACCGTGAGTGCCGCGGCGATACCCAGCGGCAGGGCGATGCTGGCCAGGAAGTAGGCGAGCAGAGCTGCCCCGGTGGAGAACGCGAGGAGGGCCGCGACCAGGGTGGCACGCCGTGGTGGTGACGTCGTGCTCCAGCCAGTCGCGCTTCGCCGCATGCACACCCCCGACCCTGCATCGCGTGGCGACGACGAAATTAGGTTAGCCCTACCTAACTACGCGAGGCCAGGGAGGGCCTCGGCCAGCGCACCGGGCGGCGCCGTCCGCGTGCTGACGGCACCTGACGCTCCAGAAGGTGCGCTCATCCGTGGTCCCGTGCATGGCAGACACCAGGGACATCGCTCACATCTCACGACGTGGCGCGTCGGCGAGTCGACCCGACCGCTCCAGCTCCGCCCAGGCGCCGTCCAGCGAGGGCTGGCAAGGTCGACCCATGGCTCGCATCGAGGACTACGCCCTGCTCGGAGACCTGCAGACCGGTGCGCTGGTCGCGACCAACGGCTCGATCGACTGGTTGTGCCTGCCGCGGTTCGACTCCCCTGCGTGCTTCGCAGCCCTGCTGGACACCCCCGACGCCGGGCACTGGCAGATCGCGCCGGAGTCCGGCGGCACGTGCACGAGCCGCCGGTACCTACCGGACACGCTCGTGCTCGAGACCGAGTGGGTCACCCCCGAGGGCACCGTCCGGGTCATCGACTTCATGCCGCCGCGCGGTCACGCGCCCGACGTCGTGCGGATCGTCGTCGGGGTCAGCGGCGCGGTACCGGTCCGGTCCACGCTCCGCCTGCGCTTCGACTACGGCCGCGTCGTGCCGTGGGTGCGCCACCACGCCGGCCAGATGATCGCGGTGGCCGGGCCCGACGCCGTGCGGCTGCGCACCCCCGCGCCGACCCGCGGGCAGGACTGGGCGACCGTCTCCGAGCTCACGGTGCGCGCCGGCGACCGGATCCCGTTCGTGCTGACCTGGCACCCGAGCTACCAGCCTGCGCCGGCGGCCGTCGACGCGGAGGTTGCCCTGACCCAGACCGTCGAGTTCTGGTCGGACTGGTCCGACCGGGGCACGAAGGTGACCGGTCCCTACCGCGAGGCGATCGCGCGGTCGCTCCTCACGCTCAAGGCGCTGACCTACGCGCCCACCGGCGGGATCGTCGCGGCCCTGACCACGTCGCTGCCCGAGCAGGTGGGCGGGCCGCGCAACTGGGACTACCGGTTCTGCTGGCTGCGCGACGCGTCGTACACACTCCAGGCGTTGATCTCCGCCGGGTACCTCACCGAGGCCCGCGCGTGGCGCGAGTGGCTGCTGCGCGCCGTGGCCGGGAACCCCGCCGAGCTACAGATCATGTACTCGGTGGACGGCACACGGCGCCTGCCCGAGGCCGAGCTGCCGTGGCTCGCCGGCTACGAGGGGTCGCGGCCGGTCCGCACCGGCAACGCCGCCTCCGACCAGCTCCAGCTCGACGTGTGGGGCGAGACGCTGGACGGTCTGGCGCTCGCGCGCGAGTCCGGGATCGGCGCGCGCGAGGACGCGTGGGATGTGCAGACCGCCTTGATGGAGCATCTCGAGGGCAGCTGGGACCAGCCCGACAACGGGCTGTGGGAGGTGCGCGGCGCCCGACGCCACTTCACGCACTCGAAGGTTCTCGCCTGGGTGGCGCTTGACCGCGCTTTGACGTTGTTCGGCGACAATCCTGTCTGG